>CAJUIY010000103.1 GCA_910586865.1 uncultured Bacilli bacterium | reverse complement strand
AAAGAGGAAGAAAGATGAAAATAATAGAATTATTGAATAAAATATCAAATAATGAAATTAAAGATAAAACAAAGTTTATTATGATAAAGAAGAAGTTGCATTTTTTAATTGTTTAAAAAATATAAGTGATGATGAAGTAATGTATGACGATGTAACCTTTGATGATGAAGTATTACTATTTCAAGAAGAAGTAAAAGAGACAGAAAAGAGAGAAGAAAACAAAGAAATAGAAGAAATAGCAAGTATTACTTTTAATTTTGAAAAGAAAGGATACATAGCAACGGAATTAAATGAAAATTTTAAAACAATGACAGAACTATTAAATATGCAGTCAGGCAAAATAAACGAACTAGTAAGAGAACATAATAAAACAGTTAAGGAACTAGAAGAAATATATAAAGGATTAACAAAAATAAAAGCAATATAAATGAAAAATCACAAACAAACTAAAAGCAGTAAACGAACTAAAAAAGAAAGAGGGGAAGAAATAGGAAAGAAATTATGAAAGAGTTTGAATTAACACTAAATGAGATGGTAAAACAATACACACCAGAATATCTAAAGGAATTATCTAAAAAACATTATAAAGAAGATAGAGAATGTCCAGAATGTTTTAGTAATTGGTATTCGCACATAATAGATTTTGGATATTTTAAACATTCGAATATTGTAGCGAATCAGATTTTTACATTTGAAGAAACAGAAGTAATTCATGAAACAGATGATATAAATAAAGTGAATTGGAACAAAATAAATGAAATATTAAAATTGACATTAGATAAAATGGAAAGAGGAAAAATATATAATATAAAAAATGGATGTTTTTCAAATAAATATGATTTTAGTACTTGCTTAGCAACAAAAGATAATTTAGCAAAACAATTATGGAAAATAAACTATATTTCTTGTATGTATGATACTGGAGGAGAAACAGAACTTGTAGTTAGAGAACTTATACCGTATTGTAAAGAAAAAACACCAGTAATTTACAATGGAATGCCTTTAAGAGAAGAAGTTAGAGTATTTTATAATTTTGATAAAAAGAAAATAGAGTATATTGTAGATTATTGGGATTATGATTATTGTTATAAAAATTTAGACAATATAAGTGACAAAATAGTATTTAATTGGTTTCACAATAAAACCGCAGGAAGAAATGAAGGACATAAATTGAAATTAGAAAACATAAAAACAACTATATGTGAAAAAATAAAAACTTTAAAATTTGATGACAAACTAAAAGGGATATGGTCAATTGACTTCTTAAATGAAGAACATAACTTATATTTAGTAGATATGGCAAGAGGATTTAGAAGTGCTTATTGGGACGAGAGCAAAATAAAAGAAAGAGAGGAAAATTAGAATGAAAGTAATGATAAGCCAACCAATGAATGGAAGAACAGAAGAACAAATAAAAGAAGAAAGAAAGAGAATTGTAGATAATTTTGAAAAAATGCATATAGAGGTAATTAATACATTATTTACTGAGGAAGCACCAGAAAATT
>CAJUIY010000102.1 GCA_910586865.1 uncultured Bacilli bacterium | reverse complement strand
CACACATTATCCAGAGCATAAGCACTTCGAAAAGTGTTTACTTTGTAATTATATACAAAGTACCTCTATTTTTCAAGTGTTTATGAAAATAAATTAAAGAAAAATGGAGGTATTTTTTATGTCAGAAATTAATGTAAGAAAAAGAGGTCAAAAATGGCAGTATCAATTTGAAGCTGCAAAAATCGAAGGAAAGAGAAAACAAATTACAAAGTCTGGTTTTAATACTAAAAAGGAAGCTCTTGATGCAGGTGTAAAAGCTCTCGCCGAATATAATAATTCTGGGTTACATTTTGAACCATCAGAGATATCTGTATCAGATTACTTCGACTATTGGTATAAAAACTATGTAACATTAGAATTAAAAATAAATACACAACAATCTTATAAGAATTATATTGAAAATCACATCAAATCTAGTATAGGAATTTATAAATTGAAATCACTCACTCCTACTATTCTACAGGAATTTATAAATTCTAAATACATTAATGGTTTCAGTAAGAGTCATTTAACAAACCTTATGGGTGTTTTATCTGGTGCCTTAAAGTATGCTGTGCATCCATGTAACTTTATAAAAAGTAGTCCTATGCTATATGTAAAATTTCCAAAATATGAGCATTCTAAAACTGATGCAAACCATAAATATATAAAACCTGAGGAATTTGAAAAAATAATAGACCGCTTCCCTTATGGCTCTACTTTTTATTTACCCATTATGATTGGTTATTATACTGGCTTTAGAATTGGAGAAACTTTAGGATTAACATGGGATGATATTGATTTAGAAAATAAAAAAATATCAATAAATAAAATAATCTATTATAATGAAGATACTAAACTATGGTATTTTGGTACTCCTAAAACACCAACGAGTACAAGAACAATAGAAATAGGAAACACTTTACTCAATATTCTAAAAAAATATAAAAAGGATCAATTACAGAATAAATTAAAATATGGTTGTCATTATACTTGTGTATATGAAGGAATTGAAATTATTGATAATAAAGAATATCGCCCTTTATACTTTTTGAAAGCAAATATTCCTTCTGGTACATTAAAAAAAGTAGAAATGGTATGTACAAAAGAAGATGGCGAAATTGTTACTCCTAATTCTTTCAAATATGCATCTAAAGTAATCAATTATGGTTTAGGTATAACATTTAACTACCATTCTTTAAGGCACACCCATGCAACTACTCTAATTGAAAATGGAGCAGAAATAAAAGATGTTCAAGTTAGGCTAGGTCATGCCAATATAGAAACTACTTATAATACTTATGTGCATCATACTGAAAAAATGAGTAATAATTCCGTAGAAATATTTGAAAAAGCTGTAAATCAAAATAAGAGTCATTAAGGCTCTTATTTTTTACATATAATTGTCAACCGCATAAAATTTTGGTTGACAAATGGTTGACATTTACAACATTTTTACTATTTAAAATTGATGTAACTATTGATTTTTCAAGGTTAAAAGTGTAACAGTTTCGATATATCTTATACATAGAAATCAAGAAAAAAGATTATTAACTGTATATGGTACTCAAGTATA
>CAJUIY010000101.1 GCA_910586865.1 uncultured Bacilli bacterium | reverse complement strand
TTACTTTTCTCCTTATTTAATCACTACTCCTAGTTTCTTGCGATTGCCCTATATTATACAGAGTAACTTAGTTCGTTTTATAGCCAGTGATTTGTAAAGTAAGTAATACTTTGCCAAAAAAAGACTATTAACAATCTTCAGTCAATAGTCTGCCATTAAAATTTGTCAATATCAATTTTTACATATTTATTTTCTTTTAGTGCACTACTAGCCTGCACTAGTGTTCGAATCGCGTTCGCTGTTTTTCCACTTTTTCCAATCACTCTTCCGATATCTTCTTCCGATACCACTACTTGAATTAGAATAATGTTTTCTTCTTCTGTTTCAAATTCTTTTACACTAACCGCTTCTTCATTTTGTACAATTGATTTAACAATTTTTTCTGTTAACGATACTAAATCCATTAGTTCGCCTTCTTATCTTTTTCTTCTGCAAATTTCTTCATGATACCTGCTTTGCTAAATAGACTTCTTACGGTATCTGTAGGAATCGCTCCATTGCGTAACCATTTTAAAGCTACTTCTTCATTAATATTCGTACTAGCATTTCCTACTGGTTGATAGGTACCTACTAATTCAATATATTCTCCATCTCTACTTCTTCTTGAATCCGTTGCTACAATTCGGTAGGTTGGATGTTTTTTGGCACCCATTCTAGTTAGTCTTAATTTTACTGCCATGTTTCCTCATTCCTTTCTTCGATGTATTTTATTATAGCGAATATTTTTTTCTCTGTCAACCTTTTTTTGATAACACTATATTAAATTATTATCATCATTTATGATATCTTCTTTAATAAAGTCCTCTTTTACTTCGTTATCAATTTGTTCCTCTATTTTTTCAGGATCTTCTAAAATTTCATCCCAAGGATCTTCTTCTTCATCGATTAATATTTTTACTTTTAAGTCTCCTACTAATTCAATTCCTAACTCTTTTTCAACCGTATAAGAGATTTGATCATTTTGAATATCGACTTTTACACAACTAGGTTGTTTTAAACTCCTCACAATGATTTCCTCATCATCGGTGTCAGCATCTTCTTTTCTTTTCACATTTACAATTTCTTGATAAGTATTTTTTTCTCTTACTACATCAGTTTTCGTATCATTATCGTAAGAATACCAAATATTGACATCATATTCTCCATCAATCACAATAGAATTACCATTTTTTTGACCTTTAAAAGTATGATTAATGACCCAAGCCCCTAAGATAGTAGATGGTTTATTAGCAACTTGAACCTCCTTTTGAGTGGTAAAAGTTTTCTTCCCTTTTCCGATTACTGCCTTTGTAACAATTTCTTTATAACTAGACATATTACTCCTCCTCTAATCTAATGTATGCGTTACTATTAAAAAACTACACAACTTTTAGAAAAAGGTAATTATTATTATTTTTACTTGTTATTAGAAATTTGTTTTTGAAATACTTTTTGCTTATTTCTTATTTTTTCTTCGTATCTTTCTCGAATATCTTGTGTAATAGAATCTATTAATAATCCATAATAAATTGAGAATATAGAAGAGGGAGTTTCTGTCAATCACCCTGTACTGAAAGTACAGGGCTTGTATTTGCGACTGAAAGTCGCT
>CAJUIY010000100.1 GCA_910586865.1 uncultured Bacilli bacterium | reverse complement strand
CGAATATTTGAAGTATTTCAAAACATTATTGACTTTTTTCTTGCGATTGCCCTAATTTTTTATCACTTCTTCTTGACATGGAAATTCATTTATCGCATAATTCTCTACCTCTAATTGTAATTGTTCTTTCGTAAATCCACTCTCTAAAAGAAGTTCTTCTATTTCTTTCATAAGTTTTTGGCTCTCTGCATCTTTCTTTAAAGATAAGCTTTTATATTTAGCAAGTCTTAAGTTTTTAACCCACTCCTCAGATTCTTTTCTCTCTTTTTTCATCTAATCACTCCTCACTTGCTCTATAGTATAACATAACCATCTTTCATTTTAAAGTATCAAATTAACAATATAAATTTCATTCTTATTTCTAAAACCATAAAAAAGGAATGAAATAAATTTCATTCGCCAACCTCTTTGAGGTTGTTTTATTTTGGTATATAATTTAATTATGATAATATGTACCGAAAATGATAAAGATTTTTATAAGTTTAAGGATAAGGTTAATAATAGAAAAGTTATATTTACTATTAAACAAATTTTTAAAGATTGGTGGAATAAATTTTTAGTTACTTATCCTAATTTGAATATTAGAGATGTTGTTTTCCTTAATGTTGAAAGAATGTTAAAATGTAAAACTTGGGATTTAGGTTTTGCTTTATTTTCTTGCCCTATTTGTCATAAAGAGAAAATTGTTCCTCATACTTGTAAATCTCGTATGTGTTCTTCTTGTGGTAATAAATATAATAAACAACGTGAAACCTCTATTTTTTCTAAACTTTTTAAATATAAACACAGACATGTTGTTTTTACTATTGCCGAAGAACTTAGACCATTTTTTAGAAAAGATAGAAAAAGATTTCAATATCTATTTGATGCTTCCTCTATCACTATTAAATATTGGGTTAAAGAAAAATACAAAAAATATGATATTACTCCTGCTTTTATATCTATTCTTCATACATTTGGTAGAAATCTATGCTTCAATCCTCATATTCATATGATTTTATTAGATGGTGGTATCTCTAATAAAAATAAGGATTTCATCAAAATTGATTTCTTCTCTTATCCTTCTTTTCGTAAAAGATTTATGAAAGTTCTTCTTGATATGTTAGAAAATGATATTGGCAAAAATGAATTTAGAAAACTTAAAAATCAAATTTATTTAAATCATAAAGAAGGTTTTTATGTCTTCGCTCCTCCTTCTAAATTTAAATCTTATACTGAATTAATCAAATATGTTTGTCGTTATGTCGCTCGTCCTGTTATGGCCGAGTCTCGTATTATTGATTATTATGGGACTTTCGTTACTTTTTGGTATCAAAGACATAACGATAATCTTATTATTATTGAAAAAGTTCATGCTTTTGAATTTATTTCTAGATTAATTATTCATATACCAGATAAAAACTTTAAACAAATTAGATTTTATGGTTCCTATCATAATTCTACTAAAATAACTATTGATATAGCTAAGTTTTTATCAAAAGAAAAAGTTAATGTTATGAAATCTTTAAATTCTTGGAAATCAATGATTACTTTATCTTTTTCTATAAATCCACCAGGACAAAATAATGAATTAAAAACAAGATAGTTATTAAAGACTTATAATATAAG
>CAJUIY010000099.1 GCA_910586865.1 uncultured Bacilli bacterium | reverse complement strand
CACCAAAACCAAGTAAAAAATCTAATGAAACTATTGCACAAGAAGTAATAAATGGAGCTTGGGGAAACGGAGAAGATCGTAAAAACAAATTAACTGCAGCAGGATACGATTATAATACAATTCAAAATATTGTAAATCAAAAATTAGGAGCTAAACCAACTGCATCTTCAAAGAAATCAAATGAGCAAATAGCTGATGAAGTAATTGCAGGAAAATGGGGAAATGGTGCAGACAGAAAAAACAGATTAACTGCAGCAGGATATGATTATAATTCCGTTCAAAGAATAGTTAATCAAAAATTGAAGTCGTAGTATGAAAATTCTTATTTTTCAAGGAATATAAGTAATCGAATAAAAAAATAAAACCGCTTAAATCGAAACGTCGAGGCTCGATTTTTAGCGGTTTTTTTATTCTATTGCATATTATTTAATTTTTGTTGTATATTATTAATAGAACTATAAAGTTCTGAAACGGAAGTATTTAATAAGTCTATATTCTTGATTTCTGTGAGGCAGTTTTCAATAATAATTTGCTTATTAATCTTCTGTTTCTTTTTGTTTTTGTATTCAATTAAAAAATTACTCATTTTTTATTCTTTCCTTTCTTTCTGACAATAACATCTGAAATGTCACAATCAAAAATATCACACATTTTTTCAAGTGTATCAAAACGAATACTAGTTGTTTTATTTTCCATCATTCGTGTAAGAGATTGATAGCCTCCTTCCATATTTTTTATAAACCAATATTTTGTTTTCTTTTGTTTCTTTAATAATTCCTTTACTTGTATTTGTATCATCTTAACACCTCCTCTTGATATAACTATTGTAAAAGAAAGTAACAAAAAATTTAACTATCCGCAATTTGACTTAAATTCAAAATAACTATATTGAAATATAGATATTTGTGTTATAATATCCTTAAATAAAAACAGAAGAGGTGCATACCATGGAAAATAAGGATATAGTAGAGATGTTAGACGCTATAATAAACTATATAAATAAGGAGGAATATCAAAAAGCATTAAACTATATTAAAGGAAAAAAAGCAGAAGTAAGTAGCAAAATAGATCCTTCAAGTGAATATATGGATGAGTTAATAAAAGATTTAAAATAGTGTCATATATTGTCGAATTATCCAATATAGTAATATCAACGAAATTTCAATAAAATACCTAACTTCCAATATAGTTATTTTTATTAACATAATATGGTAAAATATAAATAAGAGATATCTCTAAAATATCATTTGTAGGAGGAAATATTTATGAGATGCAAAGTAACTATATTTTATAAAGAGGACAAATTGTTATACAGAGTAATTGAAAAAATATTAAATAAGTATTCCTATGAAGTTTATAGAAGAGGGATATTAAAAGGCTTTATTTCTAATAGCAATGTTGACAATGTCAACGATTTGTCAACCATGCACAAGTTAGGATAAAATATTAAGAGTTAAATTAAAATAAAATACAATAAACAGTTTCTTGCAAGATGCTGATATTATTGACATACAAAGATATGATAAAATATAATAGAATTAAGTAAGTTAAATTAGTCTAATTTATAATAAAAAATGATATAAGTATTTTGTCATTTTCGTCATAAATACTTGTGTTT
>CAJUIY010000098.1 GCA_910586865.1 uncultured Bacilli bacterium | reverse complement strand
AAGTTCCATATATCGTGGTTAGATGTCATTTACACAGAATTTTTTACACACTCAAGATAGACTTTTCTATCTTTTCTTTTGTTTCACATTATTTCTATTTTTACAATTATCTGCTCCTTCTGGACAAAAGCCTTCTGTTTTACAATAAGGACCTAAGTGTGACCCAATTAGAGGAGCTATTTCATCTACTTTATGGGCCATTTCATTAACTAATTCTCTTACTTCCCATTGGGCTTTGTCACAGAATCTCATTCTAGTCATCCATTTTAAGTTTCTAGCATTCATAGTTGTATTAATATTACACATTTGTCCTGAAAGATAGAAATAAATTAGTTCTTCATCACGTACACCTTGAGATTTAAAGTATTCCATCATTTCTTTATTCTTCTTATAGATATTGTGGTATCTGTCTTCCTCTAATGACTTTATACTTGGAGGTGTAATATAATAATCAAAGTTCCAAAGAGGCGTAAAATCAGGTACTAATAAAGATTGCATTCTATGTCTTGTTATATGCGTAAGTGTTGCTAAGGAACAAGGAATCTCAAATGAGAAGGTAACTTGTTCTAATTCTCTTTGTTTTTTACTATTCATTAAAGAATTCATCATTCTCTTAGCTACTTCTGTTCCATTGGGATTAGCCAGTATTTCTATTAATTGTTCTCTTGCTACCTCATCACTAAATTGATATCTCTTTTTCAAAATATTTATTAATACAACAAAATCGGCATTCTGTGTATAATTCGTTAGATGTGCACCATCTAATTTTGGATAATGATTACTATCCATTAATTCATCTAAAAATTTAAAATGATCTTTGTAGTAATCTTTCTCTTTTTCTTGAATAATAAATTTTGTAATGTAGGGAACATATTTTTTAAATAATCCATAAAGATTTTCTCCTAATTCCCTGCATTCTGTAATATTAGATACTTTTCCATAAAGTAATTCAGAAACAATATTAAATGCTTGTCTTACATTACATAAAACAATAAAGTCATCTCCATAAGAATAGGGTAAAATAAATCTACAGTCTTCTGGCTTTATTCCTTGCTCTGCAAAATGAACATACTCTGGATAAAGAAAGTTTTGTACATGATGACTATACTTCTTTTGTAGTTCTTCGTTATTACTTAAAATGCGATTGTTTTTATCCCTAAATACTGGTGTATAATTACCAGCATTTCTAAAATCTACTTCTCTTCTTGACTTTACCATAAACGAAGCTAATCTGTGATTAATAAGAGTTTGTTCTATAATTGGTGTTGTATTTTGTAATGCAAATCCTATATAATCGTGTTCTGCCATAGCAAGATGTCCATATCCAAGTATTTTTTCAATAAAAGCTATATTTTTATTGAAATCATTATTACTTTTTAATAAATCGAAAAGTGTTCCTTTGTTTCTTGATAATTTTCCTACTATTGTAAGATTTTTAATTCTTCTTTCTACTTCTTTTTTAGAATTGCTTCCGAGATAAATTAATTTCATTCCTACCCACCTCATTCTCATTATATCTCTATTTAATTTATAAATTCAAGAAAAATTTTATAGGAAATAATCTAGTAAATGGAGACCAACTATGAATAGTCAATAGTTTTTTGAAAAAAGCTTAAAAATTGTTGG
>CAJUIY010000097.1 GCA_910586865.1 uncultured Bacilli bacterium | reverse complement strand
ACTATTTTGCAATTTTTATAATTTATGCTTATAATATAGTTACGCAAGAAGTCTATTATATTATTTTTCTATTTAATATGGTTTTATTTGCAAGATACTATTATTTTAATGGTTATAATCTGGTTCCTTTTAAAGTTATTGGTAAGTTGATTGTCAGTGGTGATTTCTATTCTATTATCATTAATATTTTTGGAAATGTTTTTATCTTTATGCCTTTGGAATACTTTATGATGGAGTTGTTTGGTATCCAAAAAAGTATCCTGAATGGAATTTTATCTTTTTTTTTTGTACTTTTTATTGAAAGCATTCAGTACATCTTTAAAGTTGGTATTTTTGATGTCGATGATTTGATTTTATGTACTTTTGGTATGATGTTATTTTATTTTGTATATAGTAAGTTAAAACAGAGAGAGTAATGTTTCAAAAGAAAAGAAAACTTGCGAATATAGTTGTTACAATAGGCAAGAATGTCTTATTGTGTAAATACATTTGTCAATCCAAAGCAATCATGCTATCTATAAATAAAAAAAGTAAATTGTATGATAAGTGTATCAAATAATGCTTTCTTAAGGTGTTATTACAGTTTTTCATTACTATTCTTTTGTTTATGGCTAAGTCTAGAGTGTATATTAAATTTGATACCTTTTAGGAACTACTTATATAGTAACAGTGTCATCGTCAGTTAAACATTCTATTTCATTATCAAAGGGTGGATTATTTTGAGGAATCGGATTAAAGTAGTCCTGAGGTAAATTTCCAGATAAACGGTTGATTTCAACATCAATATAGTAATTTTTGGGGTTATCTTCATCAATAACCAAATCCACTGTTCCAACATCCTCACTTTTTTTATTATAACTTAAATTACCATATAGTAGCACCATATTTCCAGATGGTAGCATATAGTTTACAATAAATTTATGATTATGTTTTGATTGATAGGGAATATTTTTAATCAGTTTCCCTTTTTTGTTTAATTCCTTTATTATCTTGGTTTTCTTTGTTACCTTTTTAATATTGTTTAGGGAGAATACGATAATGAAAATAGGTATCAATAACAGAAGAAAACAAGTCTTTATATCCAGTACGAAGTGATTAGGCATACATTTTGATGGTTTTTTAGAATCATAATATACCTTCTTATTTTCAGTACTAGGCTTGGTATGTGATGATGAATGTAGACTGCAACTATAATCAATTCCATCAACTCTATAGTAATAAATAGAAGAATACATTGTAATACCATCTCTATTAATATGTGATTTTACTCTTACACCTCTTGACATAATAGAAGAATCAAGTCCTATTAAACTTTTATAATAAAAAATAATGATACCTACTATTATAAGAAAAAGAAGAAAACCAAAGATAAGAAAACCAAGGTGAAGATGACTTTGCTTTTCTATTTTTTTAATATTGATATTATACATTATTACACACCCTTTATTATTATCCTTATTATAACACTTACTATTCAAGATGTAAATTAAGTCGATTTCTACTTTTTTCTTCAAAACAAAAGTATATAGTAAAAGTTTTTGATTACGAATCTAGATAAACTAGAACAAGATTAACGGAGAGTCAAACTCCATTTGGATATGTTTAACCGCTATTTACTTTTTCAATAGACTTCTTGCGTAACTAAAAATAGGTATTGCATTTCAGAAAAAAATGATAT
>CAJUIY010000096.1 GCA_910586865.1 uncultured Bacilli bacterium | reverse complement strand
TTAAATCATTTTAAGTAATTTTGGTAAAATTTCAAATTTGCTCAATTATAGTAAACTACTAAAAGGCATAATAAGGACTGTTTTAATTTTTCAAACGTATATAAAATTTTTGTTGTGATTGATTTTCAATAGAAAACGTAATATAATATCGGCATATCAATATTTGAGATGGAAAATCAAGGTATTAGAATAAGTAATGTAATTGGGAGTAAAAATAGGTATGTTTTGACTTGAAATTTAAACAAACAAGTTAATAATAACCGATAGCTCGCTGAATTTATATTGATGAGAGGGAAATATAGTGGATACAGAAGAACTTTATCAAGCATTTACAGGGCTAATCTCCGAAGATGCGGAAAATATTATGCCTAATGATACTAATGCTGAATTGCAATATAGTCAAACATATAGTGTTCGTGTTCCTAAACCAGAAGACAAAATAGTATTAGATGCATCTTCTGTTAGAAAAATAAAAGCAGAATGCGAAAAGGCGCAAAAAGTGCAATTTCCATATGCAGAGTTGTTCTTAGGCATGGCTTCTCTCTTAATAGGTGCATTTTTTAGTGCAATTTTATCAAAAGTCACATATGAATTAAAATTTTTAAGCATTTTCTTTTATACTATTTGTCCTGTAGGTGGTGTTGGAGCAGGTGTGGCATATTGGTTTTGTAGAAGAAAGGACACTTCAGATATTAAGTTGTTTGCAGAAAAGATAGAAGGATATATTAGAAATATTGATGAAATGGAAGTGGAGGAATAGAAAATGGATATTAATGATATTAGTACACAGTTACTTTATACCACCGTTCCAATTTACGCAAAGAAAAATGATGGTTCACTTTCATCAGGAACAGGATTTATGTTTTCAGTTAGGGAGGATGATACAACTTCTATCCCATTGTTGATTACTAATTATCATGTTTTAGAGAATTCAGTAGCAGGATTTGTCGAATTACATATTGGTGAAAATGGATTGCCGACTGATAAAAGCACAAGAATTCAGTTTGATAATTCTATTATTGGAAGTAATAAGTTAGGGGATTTAGATTTGGTAGCAGTTCCTATGGCGGCGACATTGATGGATCTTCAAAATAAAAATATCAGTATTTTTTTTAGAAGTGTGGATCAGAAAATGATACCCACAAATGAACAATGTAAAAATTTTTCAGCAATAGAAAATATTACTTTTATTGGTTATCCAAGCGGCTTATATGATGAGAGAAATAAGATTTCAATAATTCGTCAAGGAATTACAGCTACTCCTATTTGGAATAATTTTAGAGGGGAAAAGGCTTTTTTAATTGATGCGGGAGTTTTTCCGGGTTCGAGTGGAAGTCCTGTGTTTATTTATAATCAAGGAACATATCCTGATAAAAATGGTATTATATTAGGAAATAGGTTGTTGTTTGTTGGGATTATTTCGCAAACTATGCTAAGGGATAATACAACTGGAAAGAGTTTTTTGAATCTAGGAAAAGTCATTAATAGTAGTGCGATGTATTATGAATTAGATAAGTTTATCCGAAATTTAAAAGCAGAACAATAAAAAGTAGTGTGGCAACATTTTGGCAACAGAAAATCAGTAAGCCAGAATAATTGATGTAATTGAAGTAAAAAAGGCGTGTATTTTGTATAAAACTTAAACAAATATAGTTAATAACAACAAAGAACAGTAAGCGGCAAATAATCGGCGTCTATAAAAGGAGCGCAGCCTATGATATCG
>CAJUIY010000095.1 GCA_910586865.1 uncultured Bacilli bacterium | reverse complement strand
TATATTATAAGTCTTTAATAACTATCTTGTTTTTAATTCATTATTTTGTCCTGTATAAGAATATTTTACCCTTGACAGCACTGGGAGGGGTAGTATATTATTTATTATAGAGGGTAATAATAGGAGTGAGGTGTTCATTTATGAAAAATAGAAAGAAGACGACAATAAGTATTCTGATAATTTCACTTTTCATTCTTCTATTATTAGGCGGAACCTATGCATGGTTAAAAGTAAGGATTGAAAGTGATGTGGAACATGTCATTCATGCTGGAAAACTAGATTTAATCTTAGATGATGAAACATCAGATGGAATCAATATGGAAAATGCAGTTCCTA
Organism: uncultured Bacilli bacterium; assembly: GCA_910586865.1. GTDB lineage: Bacteria > Bacillota_I > Bacilli_A > RF39 > UBA660 > UMGS995. Next base: position 1,410 of record CAJUIY010000095.1, on the reverse strand, counting down.
TTTCAGATAAAAAGGGAAAAGAACAAGATGGTTATCAATTTCAGTTAATTAATCGAGGAAATGCTAATAGTAAGTATACAGTTTATTTGGATGATTTAGATTTAAATGCAGGAGAAGTAAGAATGCAAGACTCTGCAGTGAAATATAGTCTGGAAAGAGATGGAGTAGAACTTAGTAGTGGATTACTTCCAGAAATAGGTTCTAATCCAAATAGAATATTAGATACTGGAACGATTCATAGTCATACTACCTATACTTATATTTTAAAGGTATGGATGGATATTGATGCTACTTCTGAAAATATGGATACTATTTTCTATGCTAAAATAAGAGTAGAGACAGAACAAGAAAATATACCAGTAACGAAAAGTGAAATGGAACTAACGAAAGAATCAAAAGAAAAAGTACCACTAAAAGATGGAGAAGATCCAAAGAAATATACATATACTAGTAGCGATTGGAAGGTAGTCAAAGTAGATGAAGAAGGAAATATCGAAGTCATAGGACCAGGATATGCAGTGATTACAAAAACAGATCAATATGGAGGAAAAGAAGAAATTACGGTACATGTAACGGTTCCAGTAGAAGCAACGTTTGAAACAAATGATAAGATTGCCTCAATTGGAACGATTACGAATAATACTTGTAATCTAACAGAGAATAATCAAACTACTTGTCAGATTAGTTTACCAACAGTAGAAGTAGTAGATGGTTATGAATTTGTAGGATGGAGTAATGAGAAAGATTCTCATGAAGGCAAAAAAGAAAATATGGATATTTCGCCAGATAAAAAGATATTATACCCAATAGTAAAAATACCAGGAAAAACCTTAACTGCCACTTTTATAGTACAAGGCGAAGGAGTAGAAAGCATTGAGAGTGAAAGTGAAAGTTGTAAAATTGAAGATACCTATAATAACGATACTTTAAAAACAAGCTGTCAAATCACATTACCTAATATGACAGTAAAAAAAGGGTATGAAGCGATTGGATGGAACACAAATCCAAAAGCAACGGAAGGAATCACTCCTAATATTATAAATATAAATCAAGATGCAAATTTCTATACCATATATAAAAAGAAAGCCTATGTGTTAACAACAACATTTATGTTAAATGGGGCAAAGAGTCTAAATGGATTAACAACTAGTCAGTTAGAATCAGGAAGCAAACTAAAACTTACTTGTACTGTTTCGGAAACTTATAATGGAACGACAGCAAATGATAGTTGTTCCATTAATGTACCAACGATAGAAGCGAGTGATGCAACACCGAATGTCATAGGATTTAATGAGAATATTAATGCAACAATAGAACAAATTGTTCCAGGAACCACCATAACAGTTACTGAAAATAAAACTTGCTAATAGAAGTCAATACCTAAATTCATATTTTTTATAAAATGTATTT
>CAJUIY010000094.1 GCA_910586865.1 uncultured Bacilli bacterium | reverse complement strand
TAAAAAATGGATGGATAAATTTGTATACCAATCCTACTGTTTCAGGTCAAGGAAATGTAATAATGCCACATCCGGATGCAAAAAAGTACGATTGGGGAATGCCAGAAGAGCTTTATAAACTTTTGGATGAAAAACAATTACCAGGACAAGTAACGAAGGAATATGAAAGTATTGGTGAAAAACCAATAATAAATGTAACAAGTAATAATTTGTATACAGATGGAGAGGGGCGGTATTGGGTTGCTGTTGGACCTAATGTTATGAATCCGGAGCATCAAAGCAATGAAGAGATAAAAGCGGAAGAAATGAAGTATGGGACTAAAATTGATATTGTTGTTAGAGAAAACAATACTGAAAAGGTGTATTATATTCCAGCTGTTGTAGGGGATGTCAAAGCTAATAGTGCTCCTGATGGTCTTTATCAAACAGGCAGAGGATTTCCAGGTGTTGAGGATTCATTTAAACATAATGATGGTTCAACAGTTGAATTTTTGGGGTGGAATATTAAAGGGAACACGGTAAACCTAACAAACAATTATCAGATTCTGCAAATAATTGTTTATGAAGGCAAAATAAGTGATGGTGAAGTATAAGTATTATTAAATAAACTAGTTTAAAATTTTAGTTTTCCATATAAGAAAGTAGTTTTGTTGTAAAGTAGCTGATATTGCTTCTGCTCACCAACATTTAGATTGCTTTTTGGTCACAAACTTATTATGTATCTAAATGTTTCATATGGCTTTTTGAAAAAATTGTAAAGAGGTGTATTTGTTATACTATAATATTATTTTGTAAAGAAATGGAGTTTTGATATGAAAAGAATTGTAATTATTACAGAAATTCTACTGGCATTTTTAATGGGATTAATAGTGGGGGCACAGTGTAGAAAGAATTTATTATTTTTAGAAAATAATATAAAACAAATAATGAATTTGAGTTTTAGTAATATTAAATTCTCTGAAAGAAATGAAGAAAAAACAGCAATGAAATTTTATGAAGATTTCTTACAAGGAAGAAATACTGCTTTTAGTGAAACAATGGGCAAAATAGGAATTGAAGATATAATAATTCCCAAGGGAGAGCCAGAGAAGCATTATTATTCAAAATATGCCTTGCTTGATTTAGATAAAGATGGTTTAAAAGAACTTCATGTCAAATCCGCCCGTTATTACTATATTTTAAAATATAAAGATAACAATTTGATAATTTGGACGCAGTTGTCGCCTTATTCGGAACCTCTAAACAACGGCGCTTTTTTAGAGCATCGTGTTTTTAGTGCGCCATCATATAAGGTGTATTCATATAGTATGTTAGATGGTAATGGCAGTGAAATTTTTGAATTAAATTTTGGTACGTATGATATCAATTATAATGGGGTGCAGGATAATGAGGATGAATATTATTTTGAGGGTGAGAAAATAGAAAAAGATATGTGGGATAGGTTGACTGATAAATATTTATCCGTTGGAAGCGATAAAATTGAGTGGGTGATTCTGTTTGAGGAGACTACTTAATTTAGAGGAGTTTTAATAGACAATTTGAGAAGTAGTAAAACGGAGTGAGAAATATATTTAATAAAAAAATGTATTGAATGCTCGTTTTTTTGGCAACAGGTTTTTGGAGTTTTTTAAGATTGACAAGAGAACCTTCAAGCAGAACGTAAGCGGGGGGAGTGAAGACTGCAGGGACGGTGCGGAAGGTTACCACAGGCCAGAGCTATATCAACAACAAGCTCTTCACAGCCAGCAGCGCCGCAGAGCGGA
>CAJUIY010000093.1 GCA_910586865.1 uncultured Bacilli bacterium | reverse complement strand
AGAGTTTTGAAACATCCTCAAATGTCCTGCCAAACTTTGTAACCATTGTGTCATCTATAATGTACCCCTAGATGTGGACATAAATTTTGACCCAATCCCATCTATGCATAGAAAAACAGGCTGTGAAAGGAGAGTTTTCGGTATCATTTTTAAAGCCATTACCGCAGTTACGTTCATAAAGGCGGAATAATCAGCCTTTGCATAAGAACAGGCATAGTAAAATGCACTCAGGGATTTTTTCGTTATTCCGGATAAAAAATGCCTGTACAGGGAACGGATGGAATCAGCTGATTCCATAACCAGAATGGATAATATCAGCAGGAACAGTGTTTCAATAGTGGGCGCAGAAAAATTTTCAAAATAAACATGAAAATAGTGATACAGTCTACCAATTAAATTATTTTCGTTGTATAATGAATCTAACGTACAAGGTCACTCTCTTTCATATGGATTTGTGTGCAAACTTATTATACATTAGAAAGTACCTTGTGCGTTACTCTTTTTTCAAAAAGTTATAAAGTCGTGTGAACATATTATAATAAGAACGAAAAAGGATTTTCATTATGATGAACAAAAAATAAAATGAACCTGTTGTACTTTTTGCTAACAAATCATCTTGTTCAAAAGATTGAGAATGTGAAAAACCTTAATTTATAGCAAAATAAGATGACTGTCTTGATAAGAATACTTACATATTGGATTTTGAAGTGACCATAGTAATAAAAATGATAATATATCTTTTAGGGAGCTGATTAAACGGTTGAATTGGGAACGGAAATATAGAATATATTATGTGATGCCATCTATACATTCTCAGTAGTCACACGGCGACTGATAGAAAATGGGAAGATTCCAGCAATGCCATCCAAACAATCAATGACAAAAAAGTTACTATAAAAAGAGCGAAAATGTATACAATAGCACATATTTACAAACGTAATGGAAATGTAAGATGTGAAAACGAAAAAATTAATATTAATGAATAAAAGTTCGGGGAATACATTTTCTCCCGAACTTTTTACTGTTATCTAAAAGGTTTTAATGTTTTTTATAAAAAATTTTTAAACAATCCATTTTTCATATTGGTTAAACTTTAAGAGTCAATAAGAAATGAAAAAACTACGGTTTAGATTTTATATTTGATTAAAGATATGAAATATCTACGGTTAATTATACTCTTTCTCTTCATTATTAAATATGGACTTCAAGATATGAAAGTCTAACTGTTAAATATATAAAACGTATTGACTTAATTAGTCAGATCTGAATAAAAATGACTAAAAACCCACTAAACACTTAAATATTTTTGTTATTTTATAACAAGATATAAAATAATCAAGGTTAAAAATACAAGAAATGAAAGAATTACGGTTTTTAGTAACATTCTAATGAATGTTTAAAGTATTATTAAAGAAATGAAAAAATTACGGTTTTATTCTTTCATATTCTCAGAAATACCGATTATCTATTGTATTTAACACTAAGAAATGAAAGAATTACGGTTTAAAATACCAATTATTTTATTATTTTTTAGACCAAATATATATGAAATAGTATAAAAGTAGTATAAATAAGTATGAATTATATGATTATGTATAAGGAAATTGTAAATATCTTGTAAATATGATGGATACAGCCATTATGCTATGAAAAAATCACGGGTAAAATATGAAAAAATCACGGGTAGGCTATAAAAAAATCACAGGTATGAGATAAAATAATAACGGTACTGCTATGAAATAAAAACTGTATAAATATAAAAAAATGACGGTTGTAGTGCATAAAAAATGAAAAAACCACTGTTTTGAGTAAATTGGAAAAATATGAGTTTATATTGAGATTATAAAGCTATGAAAAAATCACGGTTTTTAATTTACTTCTTGTAACAAAAGATAAACTTTAGTCATTGCTTCCTTATTCGATTTAATTGGCGACATTTGAAAGATGTACCAAAGTCTTGGAAAAATATCCAGTTTTTCATAAATATTATATTTTAATAACACCACTTTACAACTTTTTGAAAAATAAAATAACGCACAAGACACTTTCTCATG
>CAJUIY010000092.1 GCA_910586865.1 uncultured Bacilli bacterium | reverse complement strand
CTTTTATTATAATTATTTTGGTTTTTGTTTTCCCTATAAGAGCTATTAATCGGAAGAGAAAGAAAAATTACAACATCACTTAGAAAATTAGAGAGTAATAACTATAAAAATAAAAGAAGACTTTTGCCTTCTTTTAATAATATATGAAACTTTTACATTTCTTTATCGAAATTATTTAAGAATTGATTAATATTAGTTAATCCTTGACTGATGTTATCCATAATATTATTAGATGAATTAGTATTTTCTGAGTCTTTTTTTAAATTCTTTTGATAGTATTCAAATAGTTCTTTAAATCGATTGTAATGAACAACTTCCCTTTGTCTTAACCAAAGTAGGGGGCCAATTACATCAGGATCTGTTGTTAAATCAATTAAGTTTTCATAAACAGCTCTTGCTTTTTGTTCTGCTGCCATATCTTCTGAAATGTCAGCTAGAGGATCTCCTGTTGTTGCAAAGTAAGTAACCGTAAAGGGAACACCATCCGCATTGGTTGGGTATAAAGCTTTGTTGTGTTCTGCGTAATGAGGGTCAAGTCCAGCTTCTTTTATTTCTTCCATGGTGGCATCTTTCATTAATTGATAAACCATCGTAGAAATCATTTCGATATGAGCAAGTTCTTCTGTTCCAATATCGGTTAGTAAAGCTTTTCCCTTATTATCTGGCATGGTGTATCTTTGGTTTAAATAGCGAAGAGCAGCAGCAAGTTCACCGTTTGATCCGCCATATTGCGTCGTTAAAAGTTTTGCCATTCTTAAATCTTTTTTCTTAATGTTAATAGGATATTGTAATCTTTTTTGATATGCCCACATTAGTTAGCACTCCTTTCCCATGGCCATTTGTCTTCTTGCCAAGTAAAACTATTTTCCATACTATCACTTGAGATGGTTAATGGTCCATATTTTGCTTCATAGTCCATCATTAATTTGTTTGCTCTTACTCTATAATCATTAAATAGGGTAAGCATGGTAGTATCTTCAGGATGAAGATCTAAGTATAAGTTTAATTCATGAGCTACAAAAGCATATCTAGATAATTCTAAATATAAAGCTTCTTTTTCATTTTTTGCCTGTAACTCGACAGGTTTATAATTTTTATATCCATCATATAAATCAATAAATAAGTTTCCTTTATTATATCCTTCTTCTGGAGTATAAAGATTCTGACTTGGATTCATAACACTAGGTGTAGTATTTCTGAAATAGTCATTTAATAGATTATTGTCATAATTATACATAATTTCCTCCTTCCTTGTAATTTATTCTTTTTAGGCAATAGTGTATGGACAAATAACTAGATACAAAAATATTAACAAAAAAAGATAGGGAAGTTTAATTTATCCCTATCGTTTCCTTTTTTTATGAAATATTAATCTTCTTTTTTCTTTTTTGTTTTCTTTGGTTTGTTGGTTTCCTTAGAAGAGTTGTCTTTTTTTTCTTCGTCATGTTCTTCTTTTTCGCTATCTTCATTGTGTTCTTCTGTTTTTGTATCTTCTTCCTGATCTTCGCTTTTCTCTTCCATTTCTTCTTTCTTTTGTTCTTTTTTCTCTTCTTTTATAGTTGCTGTGATATTTCCTTCCGCACCTTCACTGATTTGTTTTTTCACATTAGCAACAACGCCACTAATACCTAAAACAGTAAATATGACAGAAACGGCAAAGTCTTTCATGATAGCAGCCATAAATTGATCATAAGCATATAATGTTTGTAAGTTTTGTAAACTTACTTCTAATCCTTCTTTTCCTAATAATAATAAAGGAATAATAAGAAGAGTAGAAACCGTCACACATAATAGAGAAATGACAATGATGATGACTGGTAACTTATTATCAATCTTTCCTTTACAAATTTGATAACCCTTAAGAACACCTATCGCAATGATAATTGCTAGTAAAGATAGAATCATATTTCCATAAACATACATTAGAATCCATGGAACGGATGCAATAAATCCTCCAATTAAGCCTCCTAGAATACCTGTTATGTATCCTCTTTTTTCATTCATAAACTATACTCACTCCTTTTTTCTCTATTATACAACATATTATGATAATAATCTATACTTTATTTTTAGAAAAATAAAACAAAAACACTGTCAATAATTTTTGAAAATGTCCTGAAATTTCCAAAACATCAACGGGAAAATA
>CAJUIY010000091.1 GCA_910586865.1 uncultured Bacilli bacterium | reverse complement strand
GAATATTTGAAGTATTTCAAAACATTATTGACTTTTTTCTTGCGATTGCCCTAAGAAAGAGGAGAAAAATATTCTCTCTTTATTCTTTTTTTGATATAATCAAATAGATAGGAGGTAAAATATGAAATTTTTAGTAACAGGAGGAGCAGGGTTCATTGGAAGTAACTATATGCATTATGTAGTAAATAAATATCCCGAGGATTTCTTTGTTTGTTTAGATGCCCTAACTTATGCAGGTAATTATAATAATATCAAAGATTTAGAAGGAAAAAATAATTTTAAATTTGTAAAAGGGGATATTACGGATAGAGATTTTATTAATAAGCTTTTTGAAGAAGAAAGATTTGATATGGTAATCAATTTTGCAGCAGAAAGCCATGTAGACAATTCGATTAAAAATCCTGGTATCTTTTTAACAACTAATATTATCGGAACACAAGTTTTGATGGATGCATCCTTAAAATATAAAGTAGGGAGATATCATCAAGTATCAACAGATGAGGTATATGGAGACTTACCACTAAATCGCCCAGACTTATTATTTAATGAAGATACACCAATTCATACATCAAGTCCCTATTCTTCTTCGAAAGCAGGAGCTGATTTATTAGTAGGTGCTTATCATAGAACATTTGGCCTAAATACTACTATTAGTAGATGTTCTAATAATTATGGACCATATCAATTCCCAGAAAAATTAATTCCAGTAGTGATTTCAAAGGCATTAAAGAATGAAAAAATTCCAGTTTATGGAAATGGAGCTAATGTAAGGGACTGGATTCATGTGATTGATCACAACATTGGTGTTGATTTAATTGTTCGAAATGGAAAAGTTGGAGAAGTATATAATCTGGGAGGACATTCGGAAAGAAGTAATTTGGAAGTTGTAAAAACCATATTAAAACAAATGGGCAAAAGTGAAGATTTAATTACTTTTGTAGAAGATAGAAAAGGTCATGATTTAAGATATGCGATAGATTCCTCAAAGGTAGAAAAGGAACTTCATTGGGATAGAACCTATACTTTTGAGCAAGGTATTAAAGAAACCGTGGATTGGTATTTAAACCATACCGATTGGATAGATGATATTTTATCTGGAAATTATAAAACGGCATATAAAGAGTGAGTTTTAATAAGGCTGTTTTTGCTTTTGGTATAGTTAAAAACAAAGTAAATAATTTGATAAAAGGTAACAAATCGGTTATCTTTTTTAGCAGTTTACTTTACTATATTAACAGTTTAAAGTTAAAAAAATAGTCATAAAGCTTTTTTATTTCTTTAAATTATTATATAATTAATTTCGTGATTAAATAACTAATATTTTCAAATACTATAGATAAAGTTAGAAAATTATCAAGAGATAGTAAGCTATAAAATTTTTATTTTATCTATCCTAATAGAAAATAGATAAGGTGGAGAGGATTTTATGTCAAAAAAGAAGAGTGTAAAAAGTAAAATGGACTTTAACAAAAAAAAATCTATCAAAAAGTCATCTAATAAGCATCATAATAAACAAAAAGAAGATAATAGGAATCATAATATAAAATTTCATAAAAAAGTGGATGATTGTCGAGTAAAGAAAAATGAGGTACTATATGGAAATGGTGATTTGGGACTTACCAAACAACAGAAGTTTAATTTTGACTCTTATTTATTTGAAGATGAAATGGATACTAGTTTTCTAGATAAAGGAAAGAAAAAAAGAGAACAAAATAAGAATTTAAAAAAAGAATTAACAAAGATAAGGAAAAAGTATAACAGATGTAAAATTTGGTTAACGGTATTGGTATTTGGCTTATTAACAATTAGTTGCTTTGCTACCTATCTACTTTATCTTCATAGTAATGAAGAGGAAAAGGTAGTGACAAAGATTAAAGAAAAGAAAATAGTGGATGATAACTATTTGTTTTTAGGAGACTCTCTAACACATCGTTATGATTTAGAACAGTATTATGAAAATATGCCTGTTGTCAATAGTGGAGTAGAAGGCGATACGACAGGAAATATTTTAAATCATATGAAAGAAAGAGTATATGACTATAATCCTTCTAAAGTAATTCTTTTAGTTGGTACCAATGATTTAGATGATTTTTATCACCTAACAGTAGATGATGTATTTGAGAATATAAAAGATATTGTACATAAAATAGAGGAAAATAGAAAATATACAGAAATTTACTTAGAATCTCTTTACCCTATTAATAAAAACAAGGAAAGTGGTACTATAAAGGAAAAAAGTAACGAAAGAATTAAAGAACTAAATGAGAAATTAAAAGAGTTTTGTGCAGATAATGGTTATACTTATATTGATGTGTATAGTAGACTGATTGATGAAGATGAAAATTTAAAATCAGAGTATACGGAAGATGGATTACATATTGAAAAGGATGGATATGAGGTAATAACGGAAGAGATAAAAAAATATATTTTGAAATAGAGAAAAGTAATCTTTAGTTATCAAGGCCTTTAGTTAATTTTCTCTTTCTAAAAAATGGGAATTTTCATAAAACTATTCCATTTTTTTTAATTTTTGATATACTTTCTATAGAAAAGGGATTAATAAGATGAAGCTATTATAGTACTTTTTATTAAAGGGTAAGTAGTGAAAGAAAATTTTTAGAATATAATAAGGTAAAATTATCTGTAATAGATTTAATCTTATGGTTATTTGAGGTGTAGGATGAAGAAAAAAATAGTAATGTTATTCCTATTAATAGGAGTTATATTTTTACAGGTTAGTAATGTGAGAGCACAAGTTAATAATAAAAAAGAGATGGCAAACGTTGTTGTATTGTTACAGTTCAGTCAAGACAATAGAAAAGAGATAAGATAATTCTTACCTTAAACAATAACAGTATTATTATCAAAAGCAGATTTTAATGCTTTTAGTATATTAATACTGTTATTTTGAGTGTGTAAAAAATTCTGTGTAAATGACATCTAACCACGATATATGGAACT
>CAJUIY010000090.1 GCA_910586865.1 uncultured Bacilli bacterium | reverse complement strand
AGACATTTTCTAAAGTTAACACTTAAGACATTATCATAAATTAATCATAAAAATTAACACGAAATCTGAAAAATAGGTGCACGAATTTCTTCTACATGATATAATGAATGAGAATAGAAAGGAAGTAAGTAGATGAAATACGTTTATTTATTTAAAGAAGGAAATAAAGATATGAGAAACCTTTTAGGTGGAAAGGGAGCCAATCTTGCAGAGATGACTAGTATTGGACTTCCGGTCCCTCAAGGGTTTACAGTAACAACAGAAGCTTGTTGTAAATACATGGAAGAGGATAATTTAAGTCCAAAGATAGAAAAAGAAATTCTTGATAAAATAGAAGAATTAGAGAAAATAACAGGTAAAAAGTTTGGAGATGGTAAGAATCCACTATTAGTATCGGTAAGAAGTGGTGCGAGAGACTCGATGCCTGGAATGCTAGATACCATTTTAAATTTAGGAATGAATGACGAAGTATGTGAAGAATTTGCAAAACAAATTGGTGATGAACGCTTTGTCTATGATTCTTATAGAAGATTTATTAGTATGTATGCAGATGTTGTCATGAACTTTCCGAAAGAAGATTTCCTAGACTTATTTGATGAAATAAAGAAAGTCAAAAAAGTAGAATTAGATACTGAATTGACTGGTGATGATTTAAAAGAAATCGTACAAATTTATAAAAGGCAATACAAAAAACATGCGAAAAGAGAATTTCCAAGCGATGCGAGAGAACAACTAATAGAAGCGGTAAAAGCTGTTTTTCGAAGTTGGAATAATAGTAGAGCAAAAACCTATCGAAAATTAAATAATATCCCTGATAGTTGGGGAACTGCCGTAAATGTTCAAGAGATGGTATATGGAAATAGAGGGGAAACTTCTGGAACAGGAGTTGCTTTTACAAGAAATCCAGCAACAGGAGAAAAGAAGTTATTTGGTGAATATTTAATCAATGCCCAAGGCGAAGATGTGGTAGCAGGTATTAGGACACCAGAGGATATTTCCACTTTAAAGAAAAAAATGCCAGAATGCTTTCAAGAATTCGAAAGAATCTGTAATATTTTAGAAAATCACTATCATGATATGCAAGATATGGAGTTTACCATTGAGAATAAAAAACTTTATATGCTACAAACAAGAAATGGAAAAAGAACCGCAAAAGCAGCGATTAAAATTGCTGTTGATTTCGTAAAAGAAGGTTTGTTAACGAAGGAAGAAGCACTACTTAAAGTAGATGCCTCAAGTTTAGAGCAACTCCTTCATCCTACCTTTATTGCCAAAGAATTAGAAAAGAGGGTGTCCATTGCTCATGGCTTAGCAGCTTCTCCTGGAGCAGCTGTTGGAAAAATTTATTTTCATGCAGAAGACTTAAAGAAAGCAAAAAAAGAAGGAGAAGTAGATATGATTCTAGTCCGGAGTGAAACTTCTCCAGAAGATATCGAAGGAATGAATATTGCGAATGGGATTCTAACCGGAAGAGGAGGAATGACTTCTCATGCAGCAGTAGTTGCTCGTGGTATGGGAAAATGTTGTGTAGCAGGCTGTAGTGAAATTATCATTGATGAGAAAACAAAGAAAATCAAACTTGCCGATGGTACGATTCTAAAAGAAGGGGATTATCTAAGTCTTGATGGAGGAACTGGAAATGTTTATCAAGATGCCATTTCTCTAGAAGAAGCTAAAGTGACTGGCGACTTTGCTACCTTTATGAAATGGGCAGATGAAATTCGCACATTAGGAGTAAGAGTGAATGCGGATACTGAAAAAGATGCTATGATTGCCAAAAAGTTTGGTGCCGAAGGAATTGGATTATGTCGTACTGAGCATATGTTTTTTGAAAGTAAACGTATTTTTCATTTCCGACAAATGATTTGTGCAGAAGATGAAAAAACAAGAAAAAAAGCTCTTGCCAAAATTCTTCCTTATCAAAGAGATGACTTTTATCACTTATTTAAAGTAATGGGTAAAAATAGCACCACAATTCGATTACTTGATCCACCTTTACATGAATTTTTGCCAAAGACACATGAAGAAGTAAATAAACTAGCTAACTCTCTAAAAATTTCTTTTAAAGAATTAAAAGAAAGAATAGAGTCATTAAAAGAGTTTAATCCAATGATGGGACATCGTGGATGCAGGTTAGATGTAACCTATCCAGAAATTGCGAAGATGCAGACAAGAGCTATTATAGAAGCTGCTATTTTACTAGAAAATGAGAAAATAAAAGTACGCCCTGAAATTATGATTCCATTAATAGGGGATGTAAAGGAACTAAAATATGTAAAAAGTATGATTGTAGAAGAAGCAGAAGAGATTATTAAAAACAATGCCTCCAAAGTAAAATATAAGATTGGTACCATGATTGAACTGCCACGTGCTTGCTTAATCGCTGATAAATTGGCAATGGATGCCGAATTCTTTAGTTTTGGTACAAATGATTTGACTCAGCTTACTTATGGGTTCTCAAGAGATGACTCTGAAAAGTTTTTAGAAGAATATTATAAGAAAGGAATACTTGCAAATTCACCGTTTACTTCTCTAGATACAGAAGGAGTAGGTCAGTTGGTAAAACTAGGAGTTCATCTTGGAAAAAAGACAAGAAAAGATATTAGTTTAGGAATTTGTGGAGAACATGGAGGAGACCCAAAAACGATTGGCTTTTGTCATGAAATAGGTCTTAGTTATGTATCTTGCAGCCCTTATCGTATTCCAGTAGCAAGACTTGCCGCTGCACAAGCGTCCATAAAGGCGAACCAATCAAAATAAAAAATGAGTATGATTTGTTCTTAACCCGTATAATTATACACTTTCTGTTGATTTTGATGTCAAAGAGTATGCTAAAAGTTTAGCTGGTTTTAAATGTTCTAACTCTAATGAAAAATTGAAATCTATAAAAATTAATTTGGGAAATTATATCGAAAATGCTATCAAAAAAAGAAGAACAAAGAAAAATTTAATGTCAATAATTTTTGAAAATGTCCTGAAATTTCCAAAACATCAACGGGAAAAT
>CAJUIY010000089.1 GCA_910586865.1 uncultured Bacilli bacterium | reverse complement strand
TTGCATTCAAAAAGAAAAAAATATTTGAATTTCATTTTTATACTCCTATTTTCCTCTTTTTTTATATATTGTTAGTCCTTTCTATAAAATTTATTCTATTTTACTGGATAACTTAATTTGTGGTATATTTTAGATTCAATGTTAATTTTTCTTTCATAATTTGTATCAATAGATAACAATACTAAAAATGTTAATAAAAAGGTAGGAAATAAGCAAAGTGTATGCGTTGATTCTATTAGTAAAAGGTGGTATAATAATGTTAATTTCAAAGATTTAAACATAAAGTAAAAGATGTTATTGCTTCTAGTAAATGATTGGAGGGTACTATATGAAAGAAAAAAGACCTTATTTAGGAGTGGATGCTATTTTCGTGAATGAGACAAAGAAAATCTTATTAATTCATAGAACAGGGAAAAATTTTAATGGTTATTGGGACTCGTATCTGGTATGGTAGAATGGAATGAGGAAGTAGAGGATGCCTTAAAAAGAGAAGTAAAAGAAGAAATTGGAGTGGAGATTGAGGATATTCAATATACAGGAAAATATTATGATAAAAATGGAAGGCATCCAACAAAAACTGTTATTTGTCTACCTCATTTTTGTAAGATAAAAAGTGGAATTCCAAGTCCTATTAGTGAATGTGATGAAGTAAGATGGTTTACAAGTGCAGAAATAAAAAATATGGAACTTTCTTATGATCATAAAAAAATGTTAGAGGATGCAGGTCTAATTTAAATAAGAGGTGAAAGGTTATGTACGAATTTTTTGGTCGCTTTTATCGTGAAGATTTATTTATAAAAGAATTTCGTTACTGGATTCTTATGGTAAGACCTGTTCCTGTTACGATAGGAAGTTGTGTTATTTTACTCAAAAGAGAATGTACGTCTTTAAGTGACGTGACAAAAGAAGAGATGGCTGAATTTCCAGATGTTTGTCAATTTTTTGAAAGAGCTTGTACTACTTTATATGGTGCGGTTAAGTTTAATTATCATGCCGATATGATGAAGGATGCTTTTGTTCATTTTAAAGCCATTCCAAGATATGATAAAGTAGTGATAAGACATGGTATGGAATGGGTTGATGTAGATTTTCCACTTACTGAATCTTTAACCAAACACAAAGTGAGTGAAGAAGTTTTACAAAATATTAAAAAGGATTTTCTAAGTTTTGATGAGAGAAAGTGACGGAATGAATATTGTTGAAATAATAAGACAAGAAGTAATGGAAAAAAATAAGAATCATCAGGAAAAAGATGGATTTGATATCTACTATGATCATGTTAGGTATGTAGTAAGAAATGCCCTGAATTTAGCTAAAAAACAGAATGCAGATATGGAGATTGTAGAACTTGGAGCATTACTTCATGATATTGCCATTATTTTAGAAGAAGGTGAAGTAGAAGATCATCATATCAATGGTGCGAAAATAGCCGAAGAAATGTTGTTAAAATATCATTATCCTATGGATAAAATAGAAAGAGTAAAACAGTGCGTCCTAAATCATAGAGGAATGAGTGAATTTCCTAGAAAGACAAAAGAAGAAGAAATCGTTGCCGATGCCGATGTGATATCTCATTTTGATTTTATTCCATCACTATATAGTAATGCTTTTCATCAGTTAGGATTAAATGTAAGAGAAGGTACTGTTTTTGTAAAGAAAAAGCTAGAAAAAGATTATAGTAAACTTAGTCCCAATACGAAAGAATTATTAAAAGAAAGATATCAAATGATAAGAAAAGTGTTATTTTTAGAGGAAGATTAGTTTTTGATAGTAGGAAACGAAAAATAGTAATGAGGATAAGCAGAAAAGGAAAGTGATTTTTATATGGATAAGAACACTATTTTTACAAGAAATCAGATTTTCTCCATGAAGGATTTGTTTTCGTTTATGCAAAAAGAAATAACTTATGGATGGTTAGATAAAGATGGCAAAAAACAGGATGGAGTAAATGATGCTTTTACTTACTGTCTTCAATCCCCAGAAGAGTTGTTAGAAAACAAAAAGGGTATCTGTTGGGATATGACAGAACTTGCTCGTTATTTTTTTGAAACAGAGACGGAATTAGAATATGAAACTTATTATTTGTTTTACGATGATAAGAAAGGTTGCCCAAGTCATTCTATCTTAGTATTTTATAAAGAGAATAAAGTTTATTGGTTTGAACCAAGATTTGATAATTATAGTGGAATCTATGAATATAGAAACTTAGAGGAGCTATTAAGCGATTTTAAAAAGCAATTTATAAAAGATGGTTTAAAAAATTCTATCATACCAAAAAATTATGAAAAAGATTCTTTCTTTTTGTATCGGTATCCGAAACCACCATATCATATCAATGGGTATCAAATGAGAAATCATATTAATCGTAGTATTTTAATAGAAGGGAAGTAACAAGGATGAATGAGCGAATTACTCTAGTTTCCATATTGGATAAAGAAAATGAAGCAAAAATTACAAAGTATACAAGTAAGATTTCTCATAAGTTATGCAAAGTACCTTATGGGAAAGGAGTAGAGGATAGAGAAAAGGCAGATACTCTTCCTTATCATTTTACTTTATATACTTTTGATATCAAAAAAGAAAAAGAAGTGAAAGAATTTTTAAGAACAAAAGAGTTTAAAAATGTAAAAGTTTTAATAGATAAATTGGAGATACTAGGGGGGAAGGAAACTAGTTATGTTTTAGTTTTTTCTATGAAAGAAACTAAAGAGTTAAGAAAGATGCAGAAAGAGATTTATGATAAGTATCCTAGTGATTACTACCATCCAAATTCTTTTCCATTTCATATTACCATTCATATCAGTAAAGATAAAAAAATGATAGAGGACATGAAAAAGAAAATAGAAGATGAATTCATACCTTTTGAGTTAGAAGTTGCAAAGTTTGGTCTATTTGAAATATATCCTGCTAAATTAGTGGAATATTATGAATGATTCTTATGAATACATTTTACTGGATTTAAAGAGGTTGGTTTGTAGGTCAACAGGATAAAATCATAAACACTGAATATTAAGATGAAACGCATCTATGATAGAAT
>CAJUIY010000088.1 GCA_910586865.1 uncultured Bacilli bacterium | reverse complement strand
AGTTAGATAAAAGTATTTATGATGATTATGATTATAATTTAGAAAAAATAATAGACAAAAGGTATAAGACTAAATATACTTCTATATATGGAATTATGAAATCTATAATAAATGGATTTAAAAGAATTTCTAATTATACAATATTAAGGAAGATATTATTGATAGGTTTTTTTGCATCAAGTATGTTTATAGTATATTCAGTAAGTAATATTGCAGGAACACTTGATATAAAAGATACCGATTTTATGGTTATAGATAAAAACTATTTACAAGTCGGTATGGGAAATGTAAATGTTGAAAATTTTTTGAAATATGAACAATTAGAAAATATAGATTATATATTACCAGGGGATAGTAATATTAGCTTTAAAATAAAATTTGATGACTACTATCAATTATCAAGATACTCATTTGAATTATCAGGTTCTTTAGTTAGCATAGATACAATTAATCAAAATGATATAGTTAAAGGAAGATTACCAGAAAATGATTATGAAATTGTAGTTGATAAAAGAGTTATTGAACACATGGTAAATAGTGATTCAGGTATGATGAGAAACATGGGGATAAAGAGTGAAGAAGAATTACTAAACAAAACTATATCAATGAATAATATGAAAGATTTTGTAATAGTTGGTATTGCTGATACAAAAGCATTGTCAATATTTACGAGTAGAGATATGTTTATAAATTTATTAAACAATTCAACAAAATCTGATGGACTAATGGGTATGTATATACCAATGAATGATGAAGAAACAGAAAGTGCAGTAATGGATTACAATTTATATTTAGATGATATTGTAATAACAAAGGGAAGATTACCAGAAAATGATTATGAGGTAATTGTAAACAAATCTAATCAATATGATATGAAATTGAATAAGAAAATAAAGGCAAAAGTAAATAATAATGAATTAAAAGTAGTAGGATATTACGATAGTAAAAGTAATATACAAGCATATTTAGTTAATAATAATACTGTAAAATATGATGTAGTTAATAAAAGCAATGGTTTAATGATTTATCCTAAAAACAAGCAAGATATTATTAATAAATTTAAAAACGAGTATAATCTAAATGTAATTGATAGATATGAAAGAGATAAGGAAATTTATTTAAGTAAAAAAGAAAAATCCATAAGAAGTTCTATTATATTTGCAACAATAATACTTTCAATTTCGTTAATAGAAATATACCTAATGATGAGATCTTCTTTTTTATCAAGAATAAAAGAAATAGGAATATATAGAGCAATAGGAGTAAAAAAAGCAGATATTTATAGAATGTTTTTAGGGGAAATTCTAGTTATAACAACTTTCAGTAGTATGCTAGGAATAATTCTTATGGCATATATATTAAATGGAATATCTAATATCCCTTATGTAAATAGAATGTTTATTATAAATAACCAGACAGTAGGAATTAGTATTTTAATAGTTTACTTATTTAATATTATAATTGGACTAATGCCATTACATAGAGTGCTAAAAAAGACACCTGCTAAAATACTAGCAAGATATGATGTTGAATAATCAAAAATAGTATAATTTAATCATAGCGACAACTTACATGTATACTGTTAGATGTAAATAAATGAGTTTACATCTAATTTTTTTGGTTGTAAAATTATTTACAAAGAATTTAAGTTAGAACATCAAATTACAGAGGTCTTAGAATCTATCAAATTGACAGTTCGACTTTTATTCCTATTATTAATTTAGTTTTAGATAGTGAGGGCATAGACTCTATATAACAAGCATGATGAAATAATAGTAGAGGTAAAAGACTTAAATTCAAAAAGAAAGTAGGTGAATAATTTTGAAAACAGTATTAAGTGTAGATGTTGCTAAAAACAAAAGTATGATAATGCTTATGAATAGTGATGGAGAGATACTTATTGATACAAAAGAAATAAATCATAATTTAGAGGATTTTGAAAAAGTAAAAGAAGATATAAAAGAAATTAATCCACAAAATTTAACAGTATTTATGGAATCAACAGGTACATATCATTTGCCAGTAGAAAGATATTTTAAAGAAAATGGCTTTAATACTTTAGTTATCAATAGTTTAACGACTAAAAACAATTATGATACTATTAGAAAAACTAAAACAGATAAAAAAGATTGTTACAGATTAGCAAAGTTATTTTTTGTAAATGAAGTAGAATATCACGAATTATCAAAAAGGGATTTATATGCTAATTTAAAAGCAATGACAAGGCAATATTTTTATTTAACGCAAGTAAATATTAGTTGTAAAAATAGATATAAAAGACTAATAAATATTTGCTTTCCAGAGTTTGAAGGATTTTTTGCTCGTAACAGAATTTATGAAGATACAGCATTAAATTTTATAAAAGCATTTCCTCATGCTTATATAGTTAGAGAAAAAAGAATTGATGCCTTGTATAATAATTTACGCAAAGTAGATGCTAGGCATGATTACTATTATAAAAGGTTAGCTAGACAGTTAAAAGATACTGCAATGAACTCATTTCCAGGAATAGACAAAGACCATGCTGATGTAAAAAATTTATCAGATATGGCTAGTATATTGCAAGAAAACAATAGATTGATAGATGAAATAAGAAAAAATATGATTGAATTAGCAAAACAATCTCCATATTTTGAAATAGTAAATTCATTTTATGGTATAGGAGAAGTATTAGCAGCAGAGTTGTTAGGCGAATTAGGAAATATAACAAGATTTGATAATCATAAGCAATTGATTGCTTTTTGTGGATTAGATCCATCAATTGTTCAGTCTGGAAAAAGTATAAATGTGAAAGGAGCAATATCAAAAAGAGGAGATAAATATGCAAGGTGGATATTATTTAATATAAGCCAAATGGTAGTGAAATTAGGGCATCAATGTCCTAGTCATCCAGTTTATAATTATTATTTAATAAAAAAAGCAGAAGGCAAACACTACTACGAAAGCCTAACTGCTTGTTCAACTAAAATTCTAAGAATGTTATATACTATGTGCAAAAATAATAAACGATTCTTAGAAGAATAAATATAATTAAATTTTAGCATAAAAGAAGTGAAAAAGATACAATTTTTTTAAAAATATATCGTTTTCGCTTGTTTGCCATACAAAAAAATAATATAATAAATTTATAAAAAAGTACTTGACAAAGATTAGATAGTCAAT
>CAJUIY010000087.1 GCA_910586865.1 uncultured Bacilli bacterium | reverse complement strand
TTTCCAATTTTAAATTTTTTAGAAAAACTATTGACTTTTAATAGTTAGCCTTTCTCATTCAAATAAAGTATGTCTATAATACTTAAAAAAAACTAAAAAGTCAATAAAGACTATTTCAATTTAATAAAACTACCGTTTTATTTATTTTTCAATACGTCAATTACATAATTCCACTTAATTAACTCTTACTCTAATAAATTTATTAAAAATATCTTTGCCCCTACATAATTAAGGGAAGTTCTATAATGATATACTATTTTCCTATCTAAGGTAAAGTATCTATCATGAAATGCATTATTTTTAATAACCTTTAATTCATGATACTATTTATTGAATCTATTTACTTTAGACAAGAACATTTTTGTTTTTTTACTCATAATAAGTATCATTTACGTTCTGTTTTTTATAAGTCTAATAGATTAATATCAGCATAAAAGTCTACTATGATAAGTTTCTTCTTTGTCTCATTAAATAGATATACAATTTCTCTATAAACGTCCTATGTACTTCCGAGTAAAAATGATTTTTTCTTTTATCAAACTTCGAATATTAGAGAGTTAACTATTCATTATGTTCTATTAATTTATTATTCATATTATTTAATGACTTATAAATATCTTGATTTTCTAATATGTTACGTTTCATCATAATAAGAACATCTATTATGACAATACTTACCTCAGTAGCAGTTTTTGATTTTAATATAGCGTCAAGCATCAAGCATAAGACTTTAGCGTTATTTCTATCACCATATTTGTTTAAAATTGGGATTGAAATTTTAGAGCTCAAGTTTAAATATTCCTTATCTTTAAAAATCCACCAAAATCTTTTAGAAAACTTTACTTGTTTTTCTCTAACTTCATATATCATATCTCCTACTTGTATTTTTTTCAATTCTATTAAATCACTCATTTACTGTCCCACCTCAGATAGTTAACTTCATTCTACCAAAGAAGAGTAGTTAATTTAAGAACAAAAGTTTGTTTATTCTCTGTGATACCTCGAAATATTTAGAATAATTCCAATTCCAAACATCGTAATTAATAAACTACTTCCGCCATAAGAAAGAAAAGGAAGTGTAACACCTGTAACAGGTATCATACCAATGACTACCATTAAATTCATCATCGCTTGAAAGGCCAACTGAAAAGTCATACCAAAGGATAAATATTTAGCAAAACTATCTTTACAATTTAAAGAAATTTTTAGGCCACGATAAATAATAAATAAAAATAGCCCCGCAACAAAGATAGCACCAACAATACCAAATTCTTCTGCGATAATAGAGAAAATAAAATCAGTTTGTGGTTCTGGCAAATAAAATTGTTTTTGAATGGATTTTAGAAATCCTGTTCCAAGAAGTCCACCAGGACCTATGGCATACAAAGATTGTATAATTTGAAACCCTGTTCCTAAAGGATCTTTCCATGGATCGACAAAAGAAGTAATTCGGTCCATTCGATAAGGCGCGATAAGAATTAAAATGATAACACCAATGACTCCCAATAATCCACCACCGATAAAAAATTTCATGTTCACACCAGCGATAAATAATAAAGAAATAATGGATACGACAATAATCATCCCTGTACCAAGATCAGGTTGTAACATAATAAGACCAAAGAATAAAAAGACAACTCCTAAAATAGGAAAAACTCCTTGTTTATAACTTTTGATAAACTTTGAGCTATTACTTAAATATTTGCTTGCGAAAATAATTAATCCTAGTTTGGCAGCTTCACTAGGTTGAATTCCAAAAGAAGCAATTCCAAACCAACTTCTACTACCATTTCTTACACTACCTATTCCTGGTATTAAGACAAGGACTAATAAAATAAGACACGTAATTAAAATTTTATTCGATTTCTCATAGTATATATTATAATCTATTTTTGAAGTAGCTACCATTAAAAAGATTCCAATTACTAAAAAGATAAATTGTCTTTTCATATAATAAAAACTATCTTGAAACTTATACTCTGCCCATATAGATGAAGCAGAATAAATCATCAATAGACCAAAAGTTGCTAATACAATGACTGCAATAAAAAGAGAGATATCCATTTTTTTATGCATAACATCACCTAATTCATTTTATTTATCAAAAGAAAAAAAAAGAACACAATCATCTTAAGTGTTCTAATATTACTTTTTCCATCTAGAAAAAAGTTACCTCGTCTTTACTTTTTGTTTCGCCTTGCTTCCCTTTTTTACGGCATGATTGTTTTCGTTAACCCTTATAGTGGTATCTTTTTTATATTTTTCACCTACTATGTATAAGTCAACCCGTTTTTCTTTCATTGCTGCACCACAAGAATCTAGTACAATAGCAGGATAATTTTTCCCATCTATCGTTAGGGTTAGCTCATCATAATATTCATACAAACGTACCCCTTTACCTCGTTTATACCCATATTTTAATAAATATGGAGTACCCGTTCCTATTACAAGTTTCCCTTGATAAGTATACCAACCATGTTCATTCACTTGAAAATCATATATTGTTTTTCCACTACCAGTTATTCTACCTGTTCCATACCCATCATCCGGCCAAAAATTAGTCAATCTAGCCTTATACTGAGAACCTGTCATTCTAGTGTTATCCGGAGTATTTTCACTTTTTACTACTGTTAGATTAGGAGTTTTTTGAGATTCCTCCGCTTCCTGTTTTTGTTTTTCTTTTTGTATAATTTTTTTTGAAGCTAGAGTTCCTATGATAAACTTATAATCCACTTCCTTCGTCTCTTGTTTATTTTCCATCTTTTGGTTAGTAGATTCCTCTTTTGTAGAAGCTTCCTTCTGTTCTTGATTTTTGGTATCCTGCTTAGTTTGTTGAGCCGTATTTTGAGATTTTTCACCTTTTAAAGGTGAAGTTTTTGTACTATCCACAGTGGATTCAATCACTTTTCTATTTTCTGTTCTACTACTTCCTCCACTAAAAACATTGGAAATAGTCATAGCTAAAATAGTCCCCATCATAGCAACTCTTTTTAATTTGAAATTTTTCTTTTTCGTATTTGGTAATTTTTCTTCTACTTCATGGTGCATAAATTCTTTTACTTTTGTGGAATCTAAGTCGTCTGCATTCTTTTCTCTAGGAGGAGGAGTATTTTTTGTGGTAGCTGCTCTTCTTTTAATCATTTCCTCTAAAACATAATAATTTTGAAGGAATTGTTTTTCTGCTGCTTCTTCTGTTTCCTTCTTTTGATATTGAGCTTGATTTTTATTTTTTTGACTCATGATTGGATATAGT
>CAJUIY010000086.1 GCA_910586865.1 uncultured Bacilli bacterium | reverse complement strand
TTACCCAGCAGTGCATTTTTTCATTCCATATCTCTATGGAAGCACAGGCTGTGGCGTCCGGTCTTTGGGCATAGATAAGGAGCTGGTCTTTGAACGGGTATTTGTAGAGCCTTGATGCTGTGTTCAAATATTTCTTCCAGCTTTCTTCATTTCTCGTCACTTCCCTTGATGTTTCTGCGGAAAGTATGGAAATTAAGTCATATTTTCTCATGGTAAACCTCCATTTCCTGTTTATTGTTTTTGGGCAATAAAAAAGGCGGCTATGGTTCGTTCATAAGCCATTGCCACCAGTGACGGTAAACTTTATTCAATTTTTGTCTGCTCCTTTCCTCTCATTTTCATATAAGAAAAGCACCTAAGATTTCTCCTAAGTGCCGCCTATAACATTACTATCATGTATTCACTTTATCCATAACCTCTGCTTTTACTCACTTTCTACGCTTTATTATTCATACAAACTGACATATAAATCTTTTTTATAAAGTCAATAATATACTGCGTATTTGGTGAACTACTTAAATACTCTACAACTATCAATGCACCTATTAGAAACAATATCCATATCCCCAAGTAAATCTTTTTTGATTTACTGATTGTTTTTTTCATGGTAGTTAGTATCTCATCATTGCCAAATATCTCATGTAAATCATCCTCTGTCAAAATTTCATTATAATTTTGCTTTAACTGATTATAGCTATCATAAACTTTCTGAATTTCATAGCATGACTGTAAATAGCATATTACCAAATATACAAATGAGCCAACTATTACACATTCCGCCAAAACAGTAATATCCTTTGTAAAAATATTGTCTAATGGTTGATCGGAAACGATATTAGCCAATATTACAGAAAACATAAAACCAAATATAGCTATTATATTTGCCTTAAATTTATCTAATAGCCCTGTTGCATATTCCCCAGTTTTAGAAATGGTTTCACTAATAAATTCAGCAACTTTATTTTTTAAATCCAGATACTCTTTTACGTTTTCCTTTAAATAAAGATTATAATTAGACTGAATTGATGCCATCACCTTCTCATCAATTTCCGTTACAGGAATATATTTACAATGCAAACTAATTACATTTCTAGCAATAATCGCTTTATCAATCGCATTCCCTTCTGTATATATCCAATTATATATATTATATAGATTATTATTATTGGGCAATTGATTTATTTCGCATTGATATTCCATTGTGCGTTGCCCGTTTATCATACCTTTAAGCAGACTTCCATTAATTGAAGCTGATGTAGCAATAAAACCTATAGATAATAAAAATGTAAGTTTTTGAAAAAGTTCTGTCAATGGATTATTTTCATAATTAACCAGCAACTTAAAATCATCAGGTAATACTTCATAAGTATCAAAATTATAAAAATAAGAAACCTCTTTACATTTATCAATTCTTTGTGTCCTATTAAACTCGGAATTTGTTATACTGCTTCCAAATGGCACAAAAAACATTGTTTTAGTTGCAAACATCGTAACAGAACCATATATATCAAAAATCAAATTATTAGAAACCTGTTTTAACAAATCTGAAAATGAAATCATCACATTTTCTATTGACAAAGATAATATGTCATCAACAAATTCATCAAATGCGTAAATAGAAAAATGATTTCCTATTACTTCTTTATCAATTTTTATTTTGACATTCACTATTTCGTCAGCTAAAGTGTCTTTTATATACGCATCATAACTTTCCTCATTAGTGTTTGAAAAATCAAAAACTCTTTCTGCTTCATCTTCCAAGATCATTCTAATTTTATCACGCTGTGAAACAAATTGAATTATATTAAAAAAATAACTATATGCCGGAGCATTCTCTATATCAAATTTAAAAGAGGCTTCATATACTTTCATTCTTTCTGAAACAACAATATCTTTTATAGTTGCTGTCTGAATTAATTGCGCAAGCATACTCACACCTCCCTTCTTCAATCCTGATCTGAAAATCTCCTATACGTCAAATCATTGTCGGTTTTTATTCTTATATATCTATTCCCGTCATTATCTCTATATGCCTTAATTGTATCATCAAAATCATCAACATAATCGGTTATCCTTAACTGAACCCCATGACAAATATCGTATACCTTTCTAATTCTTGCATTTATCGCAGAAGAAACTGTATTAAACTGCTTGTCAAAATTATGTTTCTCTGGCAATTCTCGTAGTTTTTCGATTACTTTCTCTAACTTCTCTTGTTCTAATTCCATAGGTTGATAATTCTCTAATGTGTTTTTTATCATAGTGTCATAATCAATATAATCATTAGATCTGAAATAAGTAATCATAGTATTTCTAAGTAACGTATGATCTCTTGGTGCAATATTTTTTACATTTCTATTTAAGGTACTATCTATTGCACGAAATGCCTTGTCCGTATTCACTTCATCACTTACCACTTGATCTAACTCTAAAAAATTGTCATACCAATATTTTGCTACAGTATTAGAATATACTTTTGCCGAGTAATAAGCAGAATTCAACTCATCAATCTCAAAAGTACATGATTTCCAAAGTTTTTTCATATCTTTAGAAAATCCCGATTTAAAGCTAAAGTCTGAATCATCTACAAAATCAGTATGTTCTACCTTTGCTAATAAGTAAGTATATTTATCATCTTCTTCATCATATAAAAGAGCTTGTATCAAGCTACCTTTTTGCACATTTGTATCCATATGTGCAACAGATGTTTGCGCTTCACGTTCTTTCAACAACAATCTATTGGCTATAAAATCTATTTTGCCCATCACTAAATCTGTATCAATCTGATTTTTTACAATATCTAAAATACAACTAATTACCTCTGTATTGACCGAACGTGTACGATACTCTCGGATAGAAGTATTTCCATTTATATAAGTAATTAATTGCCTTACATAATCGGAGAATGTTTCTGGTGTATCTCTTACATAGACAGCATTATTCTCATAATCAATAATTCTTATCGTTTGAATGACAATTTCCATACTTGTCCCTCCTGCCAATACTTTTTCTAATTATACCACATATTGGCATTGCCTTAAATAAGAAAATACTTTTTTCTACAATATTAACCCTTTTTCAACCGTTATAAATATCAGACAAAATCTCGACTTTTTGCCAAAGAAAAAGCCGAGATTTTGTTTTATCAGATGTTATGCCTAAAAACCATGTTCCTCAATGCCTTTTTCCAGAATGGTATGTATCAGTTCCTCCAACTCCACTCCGTTAATCTCGCTGACTACAATCAGCTTTGCAAGGGTATCTTTCTGT
>CAJUIY010000085.1 GCA_910586865.1 uncultured Bacilli bacterium | reverse complement strand
AAAAAATAAGATATAAAAATTAAATTATTTACATCTTAAAGTATACTTGTAATTTATAATAATAACTTGTGTGAAAATTATTGCTTTTTAGATTTTTCGTCTTTTTTCTTTTTACTCCACCAAGTACCAGTAAGTGTACAACCTCCACCAATAAATATAAATAGTATCATAAATATCCAAAATTCCATATTCTACCTCCTCGTATAAAATTTTTAAACTATAATTTTTTCATTATAAATATTTCAATTATAAAAATAATAAATGTTATTAAACCTGTCAAAATTGTTAACAAAATCTTTTGATAATTTCTTTTTCCTATTTCTTGTTGTACTTCTTCATAAGATAATGACTTATTTTCCATAAAAGCAATAATCTCTTTATAAGTTTGAATATCATTCTTCTTTTTAAATTTCTCAATGACTATTGCTGTTACAAATGTTATTACAAAAAATAATGCCCAAATAATAACACCATATCCATCTAAGGTAAATAATGGATATGCACTAAACATTAAAATCAACATTTCTACTAGGAAAATATAACTCATTATATTAAATTTTTCTATTTTCTCTTTACTAACTATTTTTTTCATCTCCTCTATATCTCCTTTTATAAAATCATCTAGAGTTACATGAAAAATGTTAGATAACATGGTTAAACTTTTTATATCAGGGTAACTTTTATTTGTTTCCCAATTAGATATTGTTTGTCTTGAAACAAATACTTTTAATGCTAATTCATCTTGTGAAATATTTTGTTTTTCTCTATGTTTTTTAATTCTTGCTCCAACATTCATTTTGCACCTCCAATTACATTTTATAATAAAGAAATATTTTTGTCTGTCAAAAGTCTTTGACATTGAGTTATTAGTAATGAAATATAGTAAATATTCTCCTTAATTATAACAAAAAAGAACAAATCATAAACGTGATCTGCTTTATAATTTGTAATTTAGCAATTACTTTGTATTTTCTTCGATGGCTTTCTTACTATTTCTATATAAAGAAAATGTTACAAAATATACTAATACTGGTGGTACTACTAATTTTATTGGACTATCTTCACCCATTATGGTACACATTACTCCTACAATAAATATAAATGCAGATATAATAGATAAAGTTAAAAATATATTCTTCTTTACTTTTTCTCTTTTTAAATTAAACATATATATCACACTTCTAAATTGTAATTTTGTCACTTTAAATTCTCCCATTCTTCACGCTTTATAGCATATACGTATGATATACCATTTTTTTCATCTGGATATTCCTTCACTTTCTTCATACCATTTGCAA
Organism: uncultured Bacilli bacterium; assembly: GCA_910586865.1. GTDB lineage: Bacteria > Bacillota_I > Bacilli_A > RF39 > UBA660 > UMGS995. Next base: position 1,978 of record CAJUIY010000085.1, on the reverse strand, counting down.
GAGCAGTGGAATAAGAAGCTATATTTGTATATTTCATATAGGAATAAATTATATCATACTTGGTGTTGCAGAATACCCAATCTCTTACTGCACAAGATGCTTCTTTAGCAAATCCTCTTCGCCAATACTTTTTGTGAATATGGTATCCAATTTCTGGAAACAGTTCGTTATCTATATTTTGCATTGTAATACCACAATCTCCAATAAATTCTCCACTTTCTTTTAGTACAACTGCCCAAAGTTCAAATCCGTACTTTTCGTAGTTTTCTATATTCCAAGCAATCCATTTCTTTGTTCTTTGTTCGTCAAAAGGAGCAGGATAGTGTTGCATAGTTTCTGAATCAGATAAAATTTCAAATAGTGCATTAAAATCATCAAAAGTGTATTTTCTTAAAAAAAGTCTTTCTGTTTCGATTACTATTTTGTTATTTCGTAATTTTTTGTTATCCATATTCTACAACTCCAATCCTCCTTATAAATTACTATTTGTACAACACTTTGATAATCTAATTATACACCTTTTTAAAGTTTTTTAATAGTTATAAAGCACAAAAAAAGTAGGCTATGGAAAATTCCATAGCCCATAGTATTTTTATAGTTCTAAATCTTCATTATCCTTTTCATTAGAATAATAACCATTTTGAATTTCATCAATATCTTCTTTATTTAATATATTTCTATCAAGCAGTTCATCAATAACTTGTTCGTAAATTTTATCTTCTTTTTTAGAACTGAAAAATTTATCTTGAAGAAATTCTAAAATCCTTTTCCAAAATTCTTGCCATGCTTTCAGTAATTCTTTTAATTTAGAATTTTCTTCTTTCAATAAAGCGTTTTCTTCTCTTTGTTCAGCAATTTTATTTTGTTTCGTAATATTTTGTCTTTCGAGAGTTTTAATTCTTTGATTTTTTTGTTTTAATTCTAATTCTAAATCATCAATATTATTTGTATAATTTTGAAAGTTATTCTCAAAATCATCCATAAGAGAAGTTAAATCATCAATATTCTTAATTCCATCAACATTGATATCAACTATTTTAGCAAAATCATAAATTGTTTTCTTATCTTCTTCACTAATAACATAGTTGTTTTTTGAAATTTTAGTAGGTTTTAAATTAGTAATAATTTCTTTTACTTCATTTGATTTTGAAAGAGTATCTTTTGTTTGACTATTCACACGTTCTAATCTTTCACGACTTCGATCTGCGTTTTCTTTGAAGTAATTGTATTGTTTATTCATATCTTTTATAGGAATATCATCATTCCTTCCATCTAATTTATCTAGCAACTCAATATTAGTATCATAGATTTTATTAAAAGATTCTCTACAATATACTCTCATAGTATCTTGTATTTCTCTTAATGATTCTTTTGTAAAGATTGTAGATTTTCCTACTTGTTTTTTCATACCATTTTTATTTCCATCTTTAACAGGAACACCAACAATATGTAGATGAGGACTTGCTTCATCATAATGCACAACTGCGTTTGCTACTTTAAAAGAGGGTACAATTTTGTCTAAATCTTGAATTTGTTCTTTAAAAACTTCTATCATTTTTCTTTTATAGGAATCTTCAGTAAAATAGAATAAATTTTATAGAAAGGACTAACAATATATAAAAAAATAGGAAAATAGGAGTATAAAAATGAAATTCAAATATTTTTTTCTTTTTGAATGCAAGACGAAAAGACGCAAAAATGCGTTTATAAAAAAAATATGATGATTTCAAAGAACAATTGATGTATAATTAAGGTAATCTTAATTGAATTAAACGATTTAAATTAAGAGATTGAATTGATGAAGTGAGTGAGTATCTGATTAAGTCACTTACTTCATTTTTTGTTGTTATTAGATTCTTAATTAAAATATCGCCATAATTCAGGAGATTTAATAATGTATGAGAAAACTGAATTATTAAATATAAATCATTATTTGCACAGTGCACCTGATTGATATATAATAATTATATAATTGATT
>CAJUIY010000084.1 GCA_910586865.1 uncultured Bacilli bacterium | reverse complement strand
TAGGTTTGAATAAATATTTTGATAAAGTGCCAGCTAATCAAATGGTAGATGGAGATTGGGCAATATGGGCAAAAGGTAGCAGACCTTGTCCATCAAGTCATATCGCTATGTTTCGTAAAGATAATGGAAATGGTACAGGAATTTTCTTAGGACAAAATCAAAAAGGTGGTCCTGCTTATAATCAATTAAGTATAAGCTATAGTGGTATTAGAGGAGCATTAAGACCTAAATGTTACCATCAACCAGTTTCAACACAAAAAGGAAGAATATATTATGCAGGACATATCCAAGATAAAGGGTGGACTGACGGAAATACCCACGATGGTCAAACTTGTGGAACTACAGGACAGAGTCTAAGGTTAGAAGCTATAAGAATAAGTGCTAATATGGAAATATATGCTAAGGCCCATATTCAAGATGTTGGTTGGGTTGATTATGGCAAAATTACCAAAGATACAGTGATTGGAACAACTGGAGAGTCAAAACGTCTTGAAGATTTATGTTTAAAAGGGGATTTCGAATATCGTGTTCATATTGCTGATGTTGGTTGGACTGGATGGACTAAAGCAGACGGAATAGCTACACTTGGAACTGTAGGTCAATCGTTAGCAATAGAAGCAATTGAAATAAGATAATGTACTCTCACGAAATTGAAAACCTACTAAAATTAAGAAACTATTTAGTAAGTAGAGAAGAGTACAATAAAATATCAAATTTGAAAGATAATCCGCAAATAGATCATATTAAATATGATACATATAAAAATGAATTTCAAATTGATACTAAAGATAACTACCATTTTAAATTAAAGATAAAGAAGTAAAAGGCACTATATTCTAGTCGAGTATAGTGTCTTTTTTTGTGTATAGTACTAAAAAAAATAACCACACTATCATTAGTAGAAGATAGTAGAAAAAATTGACTGATATACAAAAATATGATATAGTAAATAGCAATTTTATGAAAGGCTGACTTGTAAGTTCATATTTTGTATGCTATGATAGACATATATAATATGATGTAGGAAGGTGTAATTTATGAATGGTGATAATAGCAGGCCATACTATCTACTACATATAACTTCACATGAGAATTATGACAGAATTGATAAGGTTAAAAAAATTCTAGTGAGTAAGCATGATACTAAAAAAGGGAAAATTCAGTGGTTAGGAGACGGAATATATTTTTGGGATCCTGATGATGATGACGCTCTAAAGCTAGGAAAGAATTTGGTTAAAGGTAAAAGTCATAAAAATGAATGTGTAGGAATATATATAAATGTTGATATAGAAAAAAATAAACATATGAATTTAGAAAATGATAGCTGGTATCAATTATATATGAAATTCATAAAAAAGTGCTTCCCAGAACGTTATTCAGCTTTAGCTAATTATATGGAAATAATTAAAACACAAGACAAAATAGACACACAGACATTAAATGAAGTAGGAGAGATAACAGGTACAACAATAAATTTTTTTGTAAAAACTCTGTTTGAAAAAGAACGGATTGATATTGATATGATTTCTGGGTATTTTTATCACGGAAAGAACAAGAGTGTTATTTTTAAAAGAAATGAAAAGATGATTAGACAATTCTGTATAAAAAAAGGAAATTTAGTCAATGATACAATTGAAAATTGGATTGTAAAATATAATATATAAAAGGTGATAAATATGAAAAAAATTGAAGATATAGAATTTGGCGATGATATATTGTTTGATTATAAGAAAGAGATAGAAGAAATAAATAGCATGTGTGAGCAATTAGACAAAGATAAAAAGTTTCAGAAAAAGTATAAAAAGTTTTTGAAAAAAAGAAAAAAATTAACAGTTAATTATAATCGTATTGATGAAAGATTTGATAATTATGTAAAAACACCAAAAAGAGAAATTAGAATAAAAATTAAAAATCAAGATAGTATTAGTTATGATCCCAAATTTAATGGGAAGTTTTGTTAGGTGATGAAAAATGAACAAGGAATCTATACGTTTTAATGGTTATATGATACGTAATTTTCGCTTAGAAAAAGATGATAATATTCCAAAAGAAGAACAAAATAGTCTAAACGTTAGGTGTTCATCGTATCAAAAAAATGATAAAGGTAAAACAGCAACTTATCAAGTAGAAATAGATGTAATAACGTACACAAAAAAGTCAAAAATAAATCTAGTGTTTGATGGTTTTTTTGAAATTCCAGATAGTGTTGATGATGAAATAAAAGAGTATTTTCTTAGAGTTTCTGCTCCAGCGATAATATATCCTTATGCAAGAACATTTATTTCAAATGTAACCAGTTTTGATGCAGATGAAACTGTAGTATTACCTATCATTAATTTTGCAGAGCAAGAATAATTGTTTTTTTCTATTCGACATCCAATCTACATTATATTCGCAAACAAAAGAGCAAGCATATAAACTTACTCTTTTTATTTTTGTTCTTCCTTTTTTCTTAAATTTGCTATAGCATTTCTTAAAAATTGAGCTTTTGTAATTCCTTTTTTATTTAATAGTTCTTCAAGTTCATCAAATTCTTCTTTTTTTAAATCTACTTTAAAAGCCTTATAATGTTGTTTATTATATTGTTGTATGTACTTTTGTTGGTCGAATTCTTCCATATATTTTCCTCCTATTTACAAAAACCATAAGATATGATAAATTAATTAGTGAAGAGGAGCTTTAGCTCCATCTTCTGATTGATTTGGTAACTTTGTGTTTCTTACTTATTTGAAACATCAAGGTTACTTTTATTTTCCATATCTTTATGGAAAATTTCATCTCTATCATCTCCTTACATATATATCATACTACATATCGTACGATATGTCAATAATTATTGTAAAAAAGTATAATTTTTTATTTTCTCTATATAAAATAAGCAAATAATCTAAAATTCCCTTTAACAAAATTTTAAAAATTCGCTATAAAAAGGCTCGCAAATCTTAAAAAGCTCTATTTGATGAGTTTCTTTTTTTATGCAATAATGTAGCATGAAAGGGGGGATAATGATGTTTACGAAGATTTTATCAGATGAAGAAATAAGAAAATTTACTAATGAGACTGGAATTAAAGCTACAAGCGTGCTTCTGCATAAAAATAGAAAATATTATTATGTAACAATAATTGATGAGTCAATAAAGTTAAGAATCAGTAAAGAGTTAGCTAGTAAAATTTTTCAAAATTCCACAGCTAGTTAACTTTACATTTTGTAAACTTTTCTACTTTATAATGATAGTAGAGGAGTAAACATATGGTGGAAACAATCGGTAAAAGAATAAAGAAATTAAGGATAAAAAATAAAATAACGCAAAAACAATTGGCGAAGGGATTAAATGTAAGCAAATCGACAATCTCGTATTATGAAAAAGGAATGAGAAACATTTCGATTGATAATTTAGTTGAGATTGCCGATTTTTTTGACGTTGATATTAATGCTCCGATTGGCAGAGATAGTAAAGTTTCTTCAAAATTAAAAAATTTTAAAGTATCTGATGAAGAAATAAAATTTGTCAAAATATTAATAAAGATGAGATGTTACAAAAATTTAGTTGCGAATCCCGAAGAGTTTGCAAGAATCATTGATTATGAAACAAAGGATTATGATGTCGAGATTGAAGATGTACCTTTATAGGTTTCTTTAGAGTCTGTAAATAAATCTGTGTAAATAGAAATCTTTCCATGATAAAATAAAAGA
>CAJUIY010000083.1 GCA_910586865.1 uncultured Bacilli bacterium | reverse complement strand
ATCATTTTTTTCTGAAATGCAATACCTATTTTTAGTTACGCAAGAAGTCTAATATTTACCACGCCTAATGCTCCACTCTCTATCTTATAAAAATCAATCTTATTTTTCATCTTTAAGTGTTTCTTTTTTAGGGCTTGATAAGGGAGCAAAAAAATCATGAAAATCAATCGTAAATAAAATTCCAACAAAAGGTCTTGTTTTCTTTTGATTACTATTATAACTTACTCTTTTATCATATTTCCTTAAGAATTCGCAATATAGAGGGTCTATACACACTAATTTCAAATTTGACATAAAAAATCCTCCCACTATATTATAGTTTTCCAAAGAAAAAATTAGAGCCGAAACTCTAACTTTTTTCACTCCCAATTTATTGGCTGGGTACACCACTTTTGAAACCTTTTGTTTCTATATTATTATATGAAATCCATTCCATTTCATACACCTAAATAATACCATACTTTCTATTTCCTGTAAAGTTTAAGATTATCTCTCTCTTTTAAATTGCCAATTTTTTATATAAGGCATATCCTCACCAAATTCTTTAATATAATTTCTATGTTTTTCTAACATCGCATTACACCAATCGAATAATACTTTAGAATCGTTTTTATATTTTGGAATTTCCTTTAATACAGCTTCTACTAAATGGAAACGATCAATTTTATTTTGAACTCGAATATCAAAAGTGGTCGTAATCGTTCCTTCTTCTTGATATCCATGAACATGAAGATTTCTATTTTCTCTTTTATAACTTAATTGATGAATTAAAGATGGATAACCATGAAAATTGAAAATAATTGGTTTGTCCGTAGTAAATATTTTATTATATTCTTCATTACTCATGCCATGAGGGTGTTCTTCTTTTGTTTGAAGACGCATTAAATCTACTACATTCACTACTCTTATTTTAATATCTTTTACACACGTTTTTAGAATATCAACAGCTGCTAAAACCTCCAAAGTAGGAGTCTCTCCACAACAGGCCATGACGACATCCACTTCTCCTGGATCACTCGCAAACTCCCAAATACCAATTCCTTTTTTACAATGAATTTTTGCTTCATTCTTTGATAACCATTGAGGTCTATCATGTTTACTAGCAACAATGACATTGATATGATTTTTGGTCTTAATACAGTGATCAAAACAAGATAGTAAACAATTGGTATCTGGTGGCAAATACATTCGAACAATATCTGCCTTTTTGGTTACCAAATGATTTAAAAACCCTGGATCTTGATGAGTATAACCATTATGATCTTGTTGGAAAACATGGGATACTAACAAAAAGTTTAACGAGGCAATCTCCTTTCGCCAAGGAATTTGATTAGATACTTTTAACCATTTTGCATGTTGACTTGCCATAGAATCAATAATTCGAATAAAAGCTTCATAACTATGTAAGAACCCGTATCGACCGGTCAGTAAGTAACCTTCTAACATTCCCTCACATAAATGTTCTGAAAGATAAGAGTCCATGACTCTTCCTTTTCTGGATAAATATTCATCATTTTTTAATATTTTATAGTTCCAAGTTCTATTTTCTACTTCAAAAACATGATGGAATCGATTCGATAAGGCTTCATCTGGTCCAAAAATTCGGAAATTTTTATTTTTCTGATTTAATTTAAAGACGTCTCTCATATATTTTCCAAGTTGTCTAGTATCTTGAGCGATTAACTCCCCAGGTCTTTGAATATCAAGTGCATATTCTTCCCAATTTGGCGTTATTAACTCTTTCCGTAACAATCCACCATTTGCCTCCGGTATAGCCCCCATACACTTTGATGGAGCTGGAACTAAAGCTTTTAATGATTTTATTAATTTTCCATTATGATCAAATAATCTTTCTGGATGATAACTTTTTAACCATTTTTCTAGTAACGTGATATTATCAATGTGTTTATTATCAATCACAATTGGAATTTGATGAGCTCGAAAACTTCCTTCTACTTGTTTTTCTTCAATCATTCTAGGACCTGTCCATCCTTTAGGAGTTGTTAAAATAATAACTGGAAATTTATTTGAAGCTCCTGTTTTTAATTTTCCAAATTGTTTTACTACATCATCCATAGTCTTTGCCATTAATTCTTGCAACTTATCGGTACTATCACCGGATACTTGATAGACTTTATAACCAAGCCCAGAAAAAAACTCATCGATTTCGATTGAACTCATTCTACCAAACACGGTGGGACTTGCTATTTTGTAGCCATTTCGGTGAAGGATTGGTAAAACAATACCATCTGTTTTTGGATTCACAAATTTATTAAAATTCCAACTAGTAGCAAGTGGTCCAGTTTCTGCTTCGCCATCTCCTATCACACAAGCAACGATTAAATTAGGATTATCTAGAACAGCTCCTGCTGCATGAGCAAGACTATATCCCAACTCACCACCTTCGTGAATAGAACCAGGTGTTTCTGGAGCAACATGAGAAGAAATCCCTCCAGGAAAAGAAAATTGCTTAAATAATTTCTTCATACCTTCTATGTCTTCTGTAAATTCAGGATAAAATCTAGTATAAGTACCATCTAAATAGTGATTCGCAACCATAGCTTCTCCACCATGACCTGGGCCTGAAATATACATAATCCTTAAATCATACTTTTTAATAATTCTATTTAAATGCATATAAATAAAATTTTGTCCTGGTGCAGTTCCCCAATGTCCTACTACATTTGGTTTGATATCATTCATACTTAGTTTTCTTCTTAATAATGGATTATCCATTAGATATAATTGTCCAACAGATAAATAGTTTAAGGCATCAAAATACCAATTCATTTTTTCTAATTCTTCTTTTGTTAACGCTTTCATACTATCCCTCTATTCTATATTGTTATTATAACAAATCGCTCTTATAAAATCAATTAGTTTCTCTTTTTCGAGACTCCAAAAAAAAAGAAAAAGTGGATTTCCACTTTCTCTAATTAAGGTTCTTATCTTTTCCTAAGACATATCGACCTATTTTTGTATAATCATCGGAATCCACTACTTGTGTTTCTATGACATCCGTTGCTTGAAAGACTAACGTATCTGCATCATATTTTAATTTGGATAATACTTGTCTTGAAGTTAATGCACTATCATCCGCATCGATAATTCCATCTTTTGTATTATCTCCTCTTACTACGATATACACAGAATCATATACTTTATCCTTCACTATTAAATCAATTCGATATCCTGTTGTTACTATACTATTGTCTAAATCCGTAATTTCTTGATTTTGATGATCATATATCTTCAGTAGGGAGGCATCATTATCTAGTTTTCCAATAAAGTCTTTTAAAGATTCTTTTTCTGGTGCTCCGATGATGATGTCTTTTACTTCATTTGGATCCAGTAAGTTTACGACTCCTCTTCTAACATCATAGACCTGACTAGTGATTTTTAAGTTGATTACTTTTACTTTCACTTCTTTTTTGACCGTAGGATCTTTCTTGCTAGTTACCACAATCGTTGTCTCTCCAGCTTTCACTCCTGTCACTGTTCCCTTTTCTACCGTTGCGATATCCGTATCATTACTTATATATTCGATTTCTTTATTCGTGGCATCTGTCGGTTCAAAGGTTGGTTTTAATTCTACCTTTTCTCCTACTCCTAATACAATCTCATCATCTAAAATAATCTTAGTAATATCAATATCGGCTACTAGAGTCACTTTAATCGTATACGTTTTCTTCGTA
>CAJUIY010000082.1 GCA_910586865.1 uncultured Bacilli bacterium | reverse complement strand
GTCATAAACTCTCCCCCACATTCCTTTTGATTTCCTATCTCTATAAAGATACCACAATTACTAGTGGCACTCCTTTAAATGCCTTATACAATAACACAAAGAGGTAAGAAAGTCAAGCAAAAAAAAGACGATTAACAAAATGATACTTGTTAATAGTCAAAAATTATTTATCTTTTTTTAACTTCGTTAACACTTTCTTTTCTTCTACTTGATGATGTTTGGTATAACTCTTATCATATGCATCCGTAAATAAAGCAACATATTGCATAGAAATTTTCTTTTTTCTCCACTCAAGCCATCCATTATAACAACCTGCATACTCATCAGGATCAAAATCCTTTATCCTAGATTGAATCTCTTTTATTTGTAAGAAAGCGGCACAGATATTGACATAATCATTATTTTTTACTAATTCAAAAGCAGTATTATACTTTACATTATAAACTTTACAGAAATTTAAGAGAGAGCTTTTTGAATTTTGTTGAGTTAATCCCAAATCGTATGTATCATTCCAAGGATTGTAAGATTGTGTACCACTCGAATTAAATTGTCCTCTTGTTTCTACATCAATGATAGAAAACATAAAGTCTACTGGAAGATCATGGACGATAGATTGTTCATAAATAAAATGTTGCTTTTCTGCAGATAAAGAACATTTTTTATAAATTTTATCTTTTTTGGTAAGTTTTAAATTTTCTAACTGTTTTTGTCTTAATTTAATCTTTTTAATACTTTTACATTCAGAAAAAGTAGTTAATACCTTTTGTTTTTCTTTTTCTAATCTTTCTTTCTCTGCTTTTAATAATTCCTCTTTCCTTTTTTGTAATTCTTCTATACTCTCCTGAGTAGAAGGTTCCTCTCCTCTAGGAGCTGCGGTACTCATAGAAGTTACTTGTGTCGTATTTACACTTTGTTGTTCACTACTTTTTTCGCTCTTCATTCTAAATAAAGCCCCAGATACACCCGTTATCGTTGTTATCGCAATAATACTTCCTGTAATTGCCGCCTTTTTTAATTTATAAGATGGTTTTGATTTCTTATCGGGCATAAAAATAGGAAGAAATCTATCTAGATGGTAAATTTTATATTCTTCATCATATGCTTTCTCAATAATCAATCTTTCTAATTCCTTACTTAGTTCTTCTTTTTCAATCTTTTTCAAATCATCTGGTAAAATAGAAATTTCCCTTTTGGAAAGGATTGCTTTTACTAGTCTCATTGTTTTTTCATCAGAATGACGAAGCTGATAAGCTTCCAAAAATTCTAATAGCAAATATTCCAAACTTTTCTCCTTATTTTCTAATGCGTAGATCATACACCCACTCCCCCTTTAAGCTGTATCATTATATCATATTTTAACTATTTTGTCAAAGACAATTCTTCCAAGGTGCTTGATAAACCGTTATAATGACCAAAAAAGCACCGTTAAGACAGTAACTTTTTTTAATAGTATTTCTATCTAATTTTAAAAGAAGTATAAGGACTACTTTTATAGTTATCTTCTTGGAAATGCCACCATTCTGATTTTAAGGTCTCAAACCCAGCAGAAGTCATAATACTACTTAATTTCTTTGCAACTGCATTATTATACTTTCTTAATGACCTTGTATCTAATGTATGCATTGGCGTTTGGGCAGATAATTCCTTATTATTTTCATCTGTTAGTGTTAAATCAAGTGCTGTTGCACGATTATGCCTAGAGACACTATTTGCCAAAAACCAAGTTGGACCCCAATATTGCCCAGATTTATCATAATTAATCGTCTTTTTCACACTTTTATTAGAATTATACAAATTACGGAAAGAGCGATTAATTTTTACCGATACATCATATGGTCTATATGTATCGTAAATTTTTAAATTATATCCTTGTTTTCTTGCTATATTATAAGCTTTTTGAAGTTGTTTTGCAACAGGATATAATAAAGGAGCATAATAAGTATTCTTTCCTATTTTTGCATTGTATTTTTTGGTATACCCATATAAGTTTTCTCCGGTTACTCCTGAGATTCTTTTTCCTGCTGATTTATAAATAGAATGAGAAGCATTTGTAATTTTATATACAGCATCAGGAATCACATCTGGTAAATTAATATAAAGATAATCGGAATAGACATAACCAATTGTTCCATTATATTTTACTTTGATATACTTTGTATTTGGATTTTCTTCCGATAAGATTACCATTTTTCCACCAGTTGGAACGTTTCCTATTATTTTACTAGAAGAAGTTGCCTTTTTTCGGATATTTAAAGTCTGATTTGCCCAAGCTCTCGCCCCATAAAGAGTAGCACTAAAGTGGCCTACTTTTGCTTGTGCCACACCATTATGATTTAAATAAATATAATCTACATATGTATTTTTTAACTTTTTTCCATTGTTATAATAATACTTTTTTCCGTTTTTCGTATACCAACCATTTTTCTTTGTTGTCGTGGAACTTGTTTTCTTTGAAGAAACGATAGTATCTTCCTCGTCCTCTACTTCTACTAAGTCCTCTTCCTCCTCTTCTATTTCTGCAAACCTATTATCTTCTTCACTATTGTAGGAAGAAGTATTATCGTTCCTTCTATAAATATTAGAATTATTGGAATACTGACTATTTTCTTCTACTCTACCACTTGAATTTTCTTCGGTATCGCTTTCTATTGTTATCTTTTCATTCCTTTCTATAATTTGAAAAGAACTACTTTCGTTTGTCGAATGATTCTCTTCTATTACCCCTCTATAATATTCTTTTTTCTCTGTATCAATTATATTCTTTTCTGTAAAAGAAAAAAATGCCACTGCCATTATCAATAAGACAGAACCCAGAAAAACAGTATTCTTCTTTCTTTTTATCATGATAACCCTCCCTTTTTGGTTCTATATTTTACCTTGTTTTTTCTATCTTGTCAATCCATTTTACTCTTACCATACATCTAAATTATACCATTCTAGTACCACTAAAATAGCTTTTTATTTATTCCATATTTCAATTAATAGATACTATTTATATTTTTTCTGAAAGTTATTTTCTGCTTTATGACTATATTTTTTTTCTAATGTTTGAATATATAAGTCAGAAAGTTTCCTAACATTAGGATCATCTGCTAATTTGGATTCAAAAGCAGGAGAAGTAATATAAGCCGTAAAAAAAGTATGATAGTCGATATTATCCTTTGTATAATGATAACATTTCATAAAATCTTTCACTAGAAATGCTGTTGCTTCAATAGCTTTATATGGATTATACAAAATATCCGAACGACCAAATCCTAAATTAGAAGAAAAATATTCATCATTAGGACTTCCACAGTATAATTGTGCTAACCCACAGTAATAATATTTATCATCAAAACCATTCGTATTCCATTTACCATTTGAATTTACATCAATAATTGTTGGAATAATCTCCTTTGGAATATCATAAACATCACTTACTGCATCAATGTATTCTTTTAACTCTTCATAAGAAGTGTTAGTGATACTTGTTGCTTCCTTCATTTCTTGCACACTTAAAATATCTTGCACTCCATAAAAAGTCTCTTTGCTTTTATTATCATCCTGAATTATTACATGTCTTTCAGTAGAGTTAGATTCTTTTAAATTGCTACACCCTGTTAAACTCAAGGCGACTGTACATGCACCAATACCAATAGCCACCCTGAACCTATCTGTCTTTTTTTCTATTTTATCATGAAATAAATTTTTCACATTATTCCCCCTTTAAATTTGTTGTATTATACCATTTTTTTTGTATTCTGTCAATTTTTTTATTTTTAGAT
>CAJUIY010000081.1 GCA_910586865.1 uncultured Bacilli bacterium | reverse complement strand
AAATTAATTTCAGTAGAGTAAAGACCAGTCCCATCAATTACAACATGAAATAAACTATTAAATCTATATTTGTTTAGCATTTTTGAACGAATTAAGGTTTTAATAATATTAGTTTGGATTTTTTTCTGGTTCTTCATGTTTTATTTCTGATATAACATTAATAGGAGTATTTTTGTGTGGTAAATCATCATGGTTAGTATTAATCTTTCTTATCATAATATTAGAATTAAAATCTCTACCATTTTATTCATAGATTGATAACTAGAATTTAAGTTAATAAACATATTTTTAAATCATAAGTTACATAGGGTTGATGTCTTGAATCAGTTAAATTATCAATCCAATTGGTAAGTTTAGAAAAGTATTGTTTCTTAATAATTAATAACTCTTCTAATGGATTAACAGCATTTCTTAATTCTCTTTTCCTTTTTCTTGTTATTCTTTTCTTGACTTTTATAACCACCTTTAATATATTAATGATATCAAATCTGATTGCGAAGAAAATTTATTGTATTTTACTGATTTTGAAATAGAAATATAGGAAAAATTAGATTTTGTAGTATAATACTAGTCGAATTGATTTTGGGGGATTAAAATGAAGTTATACATACAAGCAATTAAATTATTATTTAATAAATTTATACTAAGAAGAAATAATGGAATAGTTATTAAGGACTTTTCTGAAAAAATGGGTATAGTTTATATTAAAATAGCCCAAATGTTAGCAACTCAGAATTTTGGTAATCTATTTACTGAAAAAGATAGACAAATGTTATCAAGTATTTGTGATAATTGCAATCCAATTTGTTATGGTGAAATTGAAGAAATATTAAAACAAGAATATGGGACAAATTTAGATAATCTGTTTAGTTTTATCGAAAAAGAACCAGTTGGTTCTGCCTCTGTATCACAAGTACATAGAGCAATACTTAAAACTGGAGAAGAAGTGGCAATCAAAATCAAAAGAAAAGATATTACAAGAACAATAGATGAAGATATAAAAAGAATAAGAAAAATAGTTCATAGATTTGGTAAATTTGTAAATTTTAGTAATTTTACTGGTGGAGATCATGCACTAGACTTATATTTAGAATGGATAGAACAAGAAACAGATTTTGCACATGAAAAAGAAAATATTAAAGTATATCAAAATTTTGCAGATAGTGTTAATGGAAAAGTAAGTGGTACTAAAAAAATTAAAGTTCCTAAATTATATGAAGAATATTGTACAGACAATATAATTGTTATGGAATATATAAGAACTCAAACTGTTAATAAATTAGAATTAACCGATGAAAATAAAACTAGGATTACTACTGCTTTAAATAGTTATATTAGGTCAAGTTTTTGGGCATTATTTAATGATAAACAAATAGTCTTTCATGGAGATTCTCATAGTGGAAATATTTGTATAGATGAAGATAACAATATTTGCTTTTTAGATATGGGGCTATTGTGTGCTTTAAGTGATGATGATGCTAAATTATGTAGAAATTTCTTTTTAACAGTATACTCTGGAAATTATGAAAAGTTGTATGATATGCTAGTTTCTTATGGAGATATGAGCGAAGAAAAAAAGAAATCATTTAAAGAAGATTGTAAAAAATATTGTGAAGATATAAAGAAAAAAGAAGTTACTTATTACTTTATTGATATGGTCAATGTTTGTTTAAACTATGAATTTATTCCTCCTAATTTCCTATTTAATATGGCAAAGGCATTCGTTTGTTTAAATGGTATTAGTAATTTTTCAGATAATAAATGCACTGCAAGAGAATTATTACAGGAACAAACAATGGAATTTTTAGTTAAAAGAAGTCTAAAAGATTGCAAAGGAATTGTAATAGATAGTTTACATATTGTACCAAAAGCATTAGAAAATATCTCACAATATGGGTTAGTAAATACTATTGCAAAAGTAACAACCAGTAGTGAAATAAAAAGAGATGTAAGACAATCTTTAGAAAATTTAAGAGAAATGCTGGATTTAATTAAATTATCTTGTGGTGATGAAATTCCAGTACAACCAGATCAAACACAACAAAGAACAAAACATTTGTAAAATTATATAAGTAGCATAAAATTATTGCTCCTTTTTTCATATTTTGCTTAAATATAGGTAGTGATTGATTCTTATATCAATCGCTATGGTAAAAAGTTGTAGATCACTACGACAATGGTACCATCTTTAAAATATCCGAACTCTTGTGAAATTGGGGATAATGAATATAAATTTAAAGGTAAAATATTTTTTGGATGATAAATGGAAATATTGTGAATCATTTAAATTAATTTTTGATGATGATAATAATTTAATAGATATTAGGAATCTTAAATAAACTAAACGAATAAAAGTTGTTGAACGTTTTTACTTGGGGAACTAGGGAAGAATTCGTTCTTATAATGATAAGTATAAGATAATATCGATAAGAGTAAGGGTAATAGGTGTATTGTTTGATTAAGAAGTAATATTCTTCCATTTCATTTAGTAAATTAATGATGAATTCAAAATATAGGATAGGAAGAAAAATAATTGTACAAATAAATGTCAAGCTAGAAAAAATTAATATAAACTAGATTGACATTTATTGATTTATATTTTATGATTATAATGCGTGATGGTTTAATATCACGCTGATATCACTCATTGGTATATAGGATGAGTGTATATTCAACCGAACCCCCTGAAGAGCCCATTTTGGGCTCATTTTTGTTTTATTTAAAGGGTTCTAGTTTAATTTATTTAGTTTCAACCACCATTCAACTACCCAAAATGGTATTTTTTAAAAAGTTTAAGGTGGTTTAATTTAGTTTAAGTTAAATTATTTATGGTATTTACAATATCATTTAATTTATTTTTATACATATGTGAATAAGTATTTAATGTTTCATCAATTTTAGTATGACCTAAATATTTAGCAACTATTGTAATGTTTGCTCCATTATTTATTAAAAGTGATGCACAACTATGTCTAAAATCATGGATTCTTATTTGTTTAAGTCCTGCTTTTTTACATAGTGAATTTTTATGACATCTAACTTTAGAATTTGTAATAGGATCATCTTTGCCAAATAAAAACCATTTAGTATTAAATCCATATACCTTTTTATCACTTTCTAATAGAGTTTTAAGGTCATTTAAGAGTATATCTGGTATTGGTATAGTTCTTATACTAGATTTAGTTTTTGGAGTTGTAAGAGAGTAGTATTTAGACGATTCACTACCTATTGATACAACATTTTTATTAACTCTTAATAATTTTTCTTCAAAATCTATATCTTCCCAAGTAAGTGCTCTTGCTTCACCTTTATGAAGCCCACAATAATATAGTGTTTCATATAGACATTTAAATTTTATATCATTTTCATTAGATATAAATTGTTTAAATTCATCAAGTGTATAAAAATCCATTTCTTTTTCAATTTCATTAGGATTAACAAATTTAGTTATTTTGTTATAGAATAATCTAAAATCAAATCCATACATTTTAGTTCCCCAATTAAGAACAATTTTAATAAATTTTTGAATATCGTTTTTAGTACTAGTCTTAATATCTACTTTTGCTAATTCTTTTCTCCATAGTTCGTAATGTGTAACATTTAAATCTTTCAATTTTACTTTATCTAATAATTGCATATATTTTATTCTATCTCTATAAGTTTTTAAAGTAGTCATCTTTACTTTATCCTCTTGATATTCATAGTATGCAGTATATAAGTCTTTAAATGTCATACCTTTGTCTTCAGTAAAGATGGTGTTAGTATAGATATATAGACACGAGAAACTTTAGTAATGGTATACTAGAAATACCAAGAAGGAGGAAGTGTCTATGAAACAGGAACATAAAAATTATGATGAAGATTTAAAAAAAACAATAGTAAATTTATATGAATCTGGAAAAAGAAAAGCAGATTTAACAAGAGAATATGGCATATCTTATACAAACATAGATAATTGGATTAAGAAATATGGAACAATTATTACTTAGGGCAATCGCAAGAAAAAAGTCAATAATGTTTTGAAATACTTCAAATATTC
>CAJUIY010000080.1 GCA_910586865.1 uncultured Bacilli bacterium | reverse complement strand
TATTATAAGTCTTTAATAACTATCTTGTTTTTAATTCATTATTTTGTCCTGAAAAGTTCGAGTTTAGTATCTATCTGGTGCCGTTGTCGTAGTAATCTACAACTTTTCACCACAACGATTGATTAAGAATCAATCACTACATATATTTTAGCAAAATATGAAAAAAGTAGCAATAATTTCATGCTATTTTCTTCTTTTTGATAATGTTAGTTCTTTATCTGTCTGAGTAGATTGTACTACTTCTTGTTCTTCTAATAATTCACTTTTCAAACTTTCTAATGCTCGTTTTTGCTCACTAATGCTTAATTCTTGTGGAATCGGTAAAGTAGTTGCAGTTTCTTCATCTTTTTTATCTTCTTTACTATCACTTAAATCTATACTTGTATTACTTTTTAAAGTATTAACAAGTGTTTCTGCATCCCCATATTTTTTCATTCCTGCTTCAACAACTGTTTTCCATGCTTCAATGACCTTTTTCTTTTGTTCTTCAACAGTTAATCTAGATGCTGAACCACTAACCTTTAAAATAGTAATATCATCTAATGATTCACCCATTTAATAATAAATCTCACTATGTTCATTGCCATCATTGATTTTAATTGATGTTGCTTTTGACAATCTTATTTCTGTTTTTAATGGTACAATTAAAGCATTTAACCCTGTTGGATTTTTTAAATATTCTGTTTTTTCGATTTCTGACATTTCTTCTAAAGCATCGATTACACCTAATTGATCTAGAATCATTGGTCTAACATTATTGTATTGGATTGTTCTTTGAAATACTTGCATTATATTAAATATTGGTATTAACATTGATAGAAGCGTAGCCTTTGTTGCATTTGGATTTAATTGTTTTCCTAACTCTGATAGTCTTTTTACATCAACTTTATATCCAGCATCTGCAGCATCTTTAAACATTCTCAATTCATTTGCTATTTCCATACCAAAACTTGAAACACTTGTTCCTAACCATAAAACTAAAAATTCCATAATAATTCTCCCTTTTTTTAGTTGATTGTTATTCTAGCACATTTACACACTATTGTCAAATATAACTTACTGGAAATTCTTATATTTAACTTACTGGAAATTCTTATATTTCTATCTCAAAATCATCTTTTCCTTTATCATCATGTTCTTTACTAAATTTATATTTATCCTTTAACTCATTAAATGTATCTTCTTTAATAATTCCTTTTTTGTATAAATCTTTTGAAACATCAAAGTATTTTTCTCGTTCTTTTTCTTTACTGAATAACTTATCTTTAATTAAAGACATCACTCGTAAAAATTTATCCTTCCAAAATTCTAGAGTATTTTTTAATGAATGATTTTCTTCTTTGAGTTCTTCGATTTCTTTATCTTTACTTTTAATATTTTTTATTAAAGTTTCGACTCTTAAAGTAAGTGCTTCATTGTTTTCAGTTAGTGTTTTGATTTTATTATGATTTTCCTTAATTTTAGTATCTACATTATTAAGAGTTACAGATAAAGTTTGGATTTTCTTATATTCATCATTCGTTTTACTAACAGAATCAATATAAGATACTAATTTTTCTTTATCTTCTTGTTTTAAAACATAATTATCTTTTTTTAACATAGCAGGTTTCAAATCATCTATAATCTCTTTAACTTCTTTAGTATGATTATCAAGTTCTAATGATTTTTTATTGGCTATATCCAATTTTTCTTGATTTTTTTCTAGATGTTCTTTCATTTCCATATAGTCATCCATTTCAGTTATATGATAATCTCGATTTCTGCCTTTTTTCTTGCCTTTTAATGAGTTAGTAAGATTATATTCTTTATTAAATGATTCAATACAAAGCATTCTCATTTTATCTTGGAGTTTATGGAGTGATTCTTTAGTAAATACATCACTTTTTCCAACTTGTTTCTTCATACCATTTTTACCACCAACTTTGATAGGAACACCAACAATATGAAGATGTGGACTTGTTTCATCATAATGAATAATAGCACTTGCTATTTTAAAAGTAGGTAACATAGTTTCTAAATCAATAACTTGTTGTTTAAATACATTAGTCATTCGTTTTTTAAATTTTATATCCTTTGTATCCCAATACTTTTTATCTCCAAGTTCTATAATAATCTCACAAGCTAAATCACTTTTAGAATTATTACTTACATGAGTGAAGTAATCTTTTATTTTTCTGTTTTCTCTTGCTTGTTTTGCGTTGTATTCTTCCTTTACCTCATCAAACTCATCTCTATATAATTTCTTCACATCATCAACAAGAGAAGAACTTCCTCTGATTATCTTAATATCATATTCTCTGTCATCATATTTTCTATAATTATGATTATCACATTTGGTTAATCCAGCAGCATTTTGTATAGCATTATTACTTTTAGATGTTGTACCACTTACATTAGATTTTGCACTAGTTCTAGAACTATTTTTCTTATTCTTATCACTGCCTAAATGAAATGAATATGCTAATTGTATAATTATCACGCTCCTTTATTTTTATAGTTGTTTTAATGATGTTTTTTAGGCTATATTTTGGCTTTGACAAAATATTTAACCCCCTAGGTATTTTGCCAAGTATAGCAAAATGACCTCGTGGGCTAAGGACACCTTAGAATCCGTTTTACTTTATTCCATATTGTTTTAAAACTTCGTAATAAAACAAAATTACATAAAGATTAGGAAGAAACAACTTCTTCGGAAGTTTCTTCTTTATGGGTAGTACATTCTGCTAATCCTATAGCATTAGCAGGTTTTACAATAGTAGGTTTTACTTCTCTTGTAAGTATTCCATCTGTTTTATCTGGAATATATTTAAATACTGCTTCTTCATCTTCAAGAATTGTTCCACTATCTTTGTTGATATAAAGAACACCTAAATCGTATTCTTTCATCTTCATATCTGGATCAATCTCTCTGTAATTCTCCATAGGGAATACTCTAACAATTGCTTGACTATCTTCATCAATATTGAAATAAAACATTGATGTTTCAGTATTATAGGTTGCTTGATAAAATCCTACATCATAGAATTCTCTTAATTATATGTTGCCATACTTCATCATCATTTCTATACTCACTAAATCTTAATGTTCCCATGACATTACCAAAGATTGCATAATCTTTTCTATCTAAATAACCATTAAAGTATAAATCATTACATGGATTTACTGTGCTTTCTCTAAACTTAATAAATTCAACATCACATTTCTTATTGTAAGTTTCTTTTAGAGTAATATCTTCGATATAATTCATAATTAAATTGGCTTTTTCTTCTCTTGTAAAATCTTTCCAAGATTTATTGTATTCTTTATATTTTTCTGGGTATTTAACAGAATTGATAAAATCTATATCTCTTTTAACAAGAATATCTTCGGGTGTAAATTTCAATTCATCACATACTTCTGATTCGTTTAATTTTGTTTCTAAATCTTCAATCGTATTTTCTACCTTTTTTCGTTCTAAGTCATATTCTTCAAGAGTAAATACTTCGTTTACATAAGCCTCTCTAATCCTAGCAAATTTATCTTTTTGTTTCTTAATTTCTTTTTCAATATCTTCCTTTGGATTTTCTATCTTTTGTTTAATCATAGGTAAGAAAAATTGATTTACTACTGAATCATATTCAACAATATTATCAATAAATTCATTGATATATTCTTCAATAACATTCTCGTTGATTGTTAATTTACAATCATTACAATAGTAGTAAAAATAAGAATTACCATTTTTCTTTGTTGTTGCTTTACCACCTAAGATTCTTCCACATTTAGGACATTTCAGTTTTTGTAAAAACAAGTAAGTTAATGTTCTTTGATAACTTCTAGAGTTTTTCTTCTTTTGCACTTGGCATTCTTCCCATAATTCTTTACTAATTATTGGCTCAACTACATTTTCATAATAGGTAGGTTTCTTTGTTTTCTTTCCATGAACGAAATCACCTTTATAAATCTCATTTTGTAATATACCTACAATAGTGGAATCTCTCCAATTGGTTTTATCTAATACCTTTTCATCATTTAAAATATTGCTTATTTTCTTATAAGATAAACCACTATGATACATTTCAAATATTCGAATAACTACATCTTTGGTTGTTAAATCTGGTACTAAAGTTTTATCTTTTCTTTTATATCCTAAGGGACTTTGGTGGGGAATGTGTCCAACCTTTATTGCCCCTGCTAAGCCAATCTTTGTTCTTTCACTTGTTCTTTCAATTTCTTGTTGACTAACTGAAGTAAGTATTCTTGAAATCATCTTAC
>CAJUIY010000079.1 GCA_910586865.1 uncultured Bacilli bacterium | reverse complement strand
TTTCGAGACATTTTCTAAAGTTAATACTTAAGACATTATCATAAATTAATCATATAGAACATGGTATTTTAGAAAAAAACAATGGACTATTTACCTAACTTATGTTATAATAACCATAAATTTTGGGATGCAGAGAAATTTATGATACCAAAAGATAGTATTTCCATTCCAAAGAAAAGAGAAGAGGGAAAAGAATGGCTAAAATTGATATCATTCTTCCTGTTTATAATGCGGAAAGATATTTAGATAGATGTCTTAAAAGTATAGAAAGGCAGACCATGCAAGATTTTTCCGTACTGGCAATTAACGATAACTCTACTGACCACAGCTTAGATATCTTACAAAAGTGGGAAAGAAAATGGTTAGGAAAAATGATGATTATTGATAAATTTGAAAATGAAGGTGCTGCAAAAGCAAGAAAAACAGGAGTTGAAATCTCTAATGCTCCTTATTTGTGCTTTATCGATAGTGATGATTATATTAATAGACACTATTTAGAAAATTTGGTTACTACATTAGAAGATAAAGATGCCAATATGGCAATTTCTAGATTTGCAATGCATTTTAATTATCCCATACTACAAAGAATTGGTATTCATGATAAGAAAAGAACGCCTCTTAATTTCTCCTTGACAGCATGTAAAGAGAAACTTCCCACCATCAATGTAGTAACTACGGCAAAATTATATAAAAGAGAATACTTCAATATAACCGATAAGAACTTTAAAGCAAATGAAGATTTAGCCATTAATTATCTTAATTTTGCTCTTGCCGATAGAATCACTTATACGAAAGATGCTTTTTATCATTATTGTCCGAATCAAGAAGGATTAGTTGCTAAAGAATTAAGTGGCTATTCCTATCAAAATATATGGAATACACTTTCTCCATTAGAGGAGCTAAAAAATAGGTTCAAAGAACATCATATGTTTGAGTATTATTATCAAGAATTAGAATGTCTCTATCTTAAAAATTTATTTCAGAGATTTTCTACTATCTTGAAAAGTAGGGAACCAAAAGAAAAGCAGAATGATTTGATAAGTTGTCTTTTATCTTATATGGAAATGGACTTTCCTAATTGGAGAGAAAATCCCTATTATAGAGAGAATTTTAAAACACTCGAAATACCAGATACCATCAATTGCCTATTGATTAAGTCAGAATTAGAAAAAATGACACTTTATCAGATTGGAGATACAAAATCAGCTCTTATGAACCAATATCAAAAAGTATTAAAAGGAAAGAAGGAAAGAAAATGAAAAT
The DNA here is from genome assembly GCA_910586865.1 of uncultured Bacilli bacterium. Lineage (GTDB taxonomy): Bacteria > Bacillota_I > Bacilli_A > RF39 > UBA660 > UMGS995. Next base: position 3,209 of record CAJUIY010000079.1, on the reverse strand, counting down.
CCAAGAAATCAATAAAGAAGTAGCAAATAAAATGAGTAAAATAGGTATCCGCTATATTAATATGGTTGCAGTAGGTAACTCTATTAGTTCGGGATATTCTATGGTTCATACCGTTAAACCACTTTTATATTATAATGAAACTTTAGAAGAGGATATCAAAGGATTATCCACTTATCACTTTGCACGTGCTCAAGATAATTGTGATGCTCATATTTACAGATGGTTACAAGAAAATTGTGATTTACGTGAAATTTATCAATTGAATCGTAGGGACTATGGAGAGTTTCAGTCGCTCATGCCATTAGCTTTCGATAGTAATGGTGAGAAAATAGGAATGACAAAAGAAAAAATGGAGCAGTATTACCCGCTTTCTCTACCGAATTATCCTCGCTTTAAAGATTTAATTACTCCACAAAAAGATACGGCTAATATTATTATCTATCATGGTGGTACAGGTTCTTTTTTGGATAATATCACTCGTAATGGTTGTCATAAATTAACTTACGGAATAAAAAAAGATATTGGTGCCATTGACAGTTTTATGGAAGAGGTTACCCTTTTGAATGAAAAAGATACTAGTAAAAATCCTACTCAAGTCTATTTATGTGGTGCTCCAGAATACGATATACCAGCAAGTGAGTTTATTAATAGAAAACTTAGGACAATATCAAAAAGACATCCTCATGTTACTTACGTAAAACCAGCAAAATGCCATTTCATTCAAAAAGGTGATAATAATAAGTTTGGAATCGACTTCCACTATAGCAAACAAGGATATGTTACTTTGAATTATAAGATTATGTGGTCTATTCTAAATCACTATGTTGTCAATAAAAGTGTGATTGATACTGCTGCTAAAATGAGAAAAAAGAACCAAGATTTCTTCTATTTTAGTAAATTAGATTCATTTACCACAAAAATTAGTCGTCAAAATATCTTTGATGACATCCTTCTAGAACAAATCCAAGTTTTAGAAAATTTAGGAGAAGATTCGATTTCTTATCTAAAAAAGATGAAACAAGAAATCAAAGAAAATAGGGCATATGAATATTTTACTCTTTTAAAAGATATCAAACCTCTTCAAAGAGTAGATTCTATGGTAAAGAAAAAAAGGTAAGATAGCTATCATAAACTTTATTAAGAAAGAGGTTTCGTTGACAATTAGATTGACCAATCAAAAAGGAAAAATGAAAAAAGGTAGAAATTTTCCTTTTTTTTATGTTACAATAAAGATATCATAAAGAGGTGGATGTATGTATATTGATTTAATTGTATTAGTAGTTTTATGTATTATCGTAGTGATGTTCTTCAAAAGATTTTCTTCCTTTGTATTCTTTATCGCTATTTTTGATATCTTCTTTCGAATTCTTGCTTTCATCAAAGAAAATATTCCCTTACAAGATGTCGCAGCAGTCATGGATAAATATTTACCAACTGGAATACTTGGCATTATAAATCATTATACTAGCGGTATTTTTGCTACTATTCTTAGTTGGTGTTATGTAGTGATTATGATGATATTCTTATTCTATATAACCAGGATTTTTATTAGTAAAAAGAAATTATAAAACGAAGATAAAACGACAATTAAGTCGTTTTTTTCTTGCTATAGTGTGTATGGTGATATATGGATGAAAATATATTTAGATGTTATCTTTTTTATCAACTTCTTCTTTGATTTTATTCTTTTATTTGCCACAAAATATATCTTAAAAGAACAAGTAAAGTTTTTTCGATTATTCTTAGGAAGTCTTTTAGGAACCTTTAGTATCTTGTTTTTATTTCTAAAGATAACTAGTTTTCAGTTATTTATCCTAAAGATTATGATTAGTATGCTCATGATTTTAGTCACTTTTGGAAAGAAAAACTTTTATAAGAATTATCTATATTTTTATATCATTAGTATCTTCTTAGGAGGCTTTGTTTACCTTTTAAATGTTAGTTTTTCTTATCAAAATAAAGGAATTCTTTTCTTTTCGAATGGATTATCGATTAATTTTTTACTGATACTAATTCTATCTCCTATAGTTGTTTACTTTTATTTAAAAGAAATGAAATCCTATAAAAATAATATTTCGAATATTTTTTTAGTAGATATTGTTATTGGAAAGAAGAAATACCAATTAAGAGGATATTTAGATACTGGAAATACCCTAGAAGATCCTTATCAAAAAAGAAGTGTTATCTTACTGGATTTAAAAAAGATAAAGTTAAATAAAGAAAAGTTTATTTATGTCCCATACCAAACGATTAATGAAACAGGAGTAATCAAATGTTATCAGGCAGATTCTGTGGTAATTAATCAAAAGGAATTTAAAAATATCTTAATAGGCGATATAAAAAACAAATTTCATCTAGAAAATAGTGATTGTATATTACCAAATAAGATGAAGGAGGATTTATGTTAAGAATAGTAGAATGGATTAAGAGATTATTTCAAAAAGTAGGAAATATCTTTTATGTGGGAGCAACCGATATTCTTCCAGAGCCACTTTCAAAGGATAAGGAAGATTTTTACTTAGGATTATTAGAAGAGGGAGATTCGAAGGCTAGAGATGTTTTAATAGAACATAATTTAAGATTAGTTGTTTTTCTTGCCAAAAAGTATGAAAATACGAATGTAGATTTAGAGGATTTAGTAAGCATTGGAACCATTGGACTGATTAAAGGAATTAATACCTTTTCAAGAGATAAAAATATTAAATTAGCAACTTATGCTTCCCGTTGTATTGATAATGAGATTTTAATGTATTTAAGAAAGACCAAAAGATTAAAAGGAGAAGTGAGTATTGATCAATCTCTTTCTTATGATGCCGAAGGAAATGAATTACACTTAGAAGACATTTTAGGAACCGATAAAGATATTGTAACAAAGGGAATTGAAGAAGAAAATGATAAAAAAATCATGATAAACGAGGTGATGAGACTAAATCCTAGGGATCGAGATATTATTATCTTACGATATGGACTGCTAGGTCAAAAAGAATTAACACAAAAAGAAGTAGCAGAAAAACTAGGGATTTCTCAGTCCTATATCTCAAGAATCGAAAAGAAAGTGATTAAACGATTAAAGACTTTGGTAAATTATACCTAGTTTTTTTTCTAGTTCTTATATTAGTAGCTTCCATTTTTTCTAGGATAGTGAAATTCTCTCTTTTCTGTCAATAATTTTTGAAAATGTCCTGAAATTTCCAAAACATCAACGGGAA
>CAJUIY010000078.1 GCA_910586865.1 uncultured Bacilli bacterium | reverse complement strand
CAAAGCGATGTAATGGAACTAAAAATTTATATTTAATAATTCAGTTTTCTCATACTTTATTAAATCTCCTAAATTATGGCGATATTTTAATTAAAAATCTAATAACAACAAAAAATGAAGTAAGTAATCTAATCAAATATGCACTTACCTCTAATAATAGTAAGCTTAGTATTACAAAAACTACATATGACTTCTATTTTATTCTTTAATTCATTATCGTTTCTTTGTCATAGTTACCATTTAAAACAATTAAAAAGTACCAACTTCTTTTTGAAATTGATACTTATATATTTAAGTTCTAAACTATAAAAGTCTGGACAGATTGCTTACTGGTGCCTGTGAAGAAGAAGTCGAATAACTTTTCTCACAAACAATTAATAGGTAGTAATAATTACTAACTAATATAAGTATAGCATGGTTTATCAGATTCTATTCTAAAAATTTTACTTGTTCGCTTGTTTTAAAAATATTCTTATTATATAATTTTATTAGGAACATTTGATGTGAGTGTCGTCCTCCAGGAAAGGAGGTAGATATTAATGAAAACGAAGACTTTTATAAAAAAAGCTCTGAAGCTCATTGCTATCATTTTGTTACTTTCTACCTTACTGGTGTTAGCAATAAAAAAATAGACACTCTTCAGCATTGATAGAGTGTCAAGTCTATTAAACTAGAGGCGACATTCACTTGTGGAATCGAATGTTCCTCTTTTTTATTTTATGCAAGTTCTCTCGCTAAATACATAATATCATATTTTTTATTTATTGTCAAAAAGTGATAAAAATTTTATGATTAACTTGCTCTATAAACCTACTAATTTATCTTTTTACTTTGTATTTTAACTGAATATAAGAATTATCTAACTTATTACATTCAATAAGTTCTAATGCTTTTAATTTATTTAATTCTTCTGAATTACTAATTGCCTCCCCATCGATTAGAGTAGAAACATCTTTACCTCCAACTAACAATGGAGCAATTACTATATTTACATAGTCAATTAAATTATTTCTCAAAAATAGTCCGTTAAGACTTCCACCAGATTGAATTGTTAATCTTTCGACATTATATTTACTAGATAGATCTTCTAATAATTTCATTAGGTCTAATTCTTCATAATATAAAATTTCTAAATTATCATATTTTTCTGTTAAAGAATATGCAACATGATTTTTATTTGTTGTAACCAATATTAGAGTCTCTACCCAGTTGCATATATAATCTATTCCGTTTTCATCCAAATGAGGCTTATTATCAATAATGACGAATTTTACCTCTACTTTATTATGATTCTCTTTTCTATCATTAACACCAATTTTCGCCATTACTCTACCAGTATTTAATGAAAAATAATCAGTAGTAGATTCTATTTCATAATATTGGTGTAATCCTTCTTTAACACCATCAATTTGACACCAATCTTTGTCGGCATCTAATTTATCATTATTACCACTACTAATCTTACCATCAAGAGATTCTAACATAAATAAAGTTGTTATTGGCCTTTTTTTCACTTTAAATCATCTCCTATATAAATTACTATTTTGTGCATTTCTTTTAATAATTTAATTATATCAAATTATCCTAATATAATCTAGTTTTTTACAATACCTTTTCATAAGTTAAAATAGGATGAAAATTAATAAAAATCTATTAATATCTAAAATAGCAGGATAAGAAACTTACACATCAATGCTAAACTATTCCTTATTTAATAAGGGTTTAGTATTGTGTAAGACTGATTTTGCACTTGCAAAATTCATCCTACTTCGTAGGTTGATATTAAGGACAAATAATTACTTTTCCCTTATAATTAAAGCATTTTATATTTTCAATTTTCATCCTATTTTAGTATTTTTAATAAATTTAGTAGGATGATTAGACAAATTCATCCTCTTTAAAAGCATCTTTTATTTTTCCTAATAATTCTTTAAATATTTGATTATTATTACTATCTTTTATATCACTTAAATCTACTGTTATCACTACTATTTTTAAATTACCATTATCAAATTTTTCATCTTTTAGTGTAATTAATCTAATTATCTTTTCAACTTCAATTTCACTAGATATTTTTAGATTAGTTAGGTCATCATCAGTATCTATTTCATAATAATTTAATTTGTATTCATTACCTAAAACACTATTTAATTTATTAAAATAATTTCTTGATTCATCTTTAGTTTTAATTTCATTATTCTGTGGAATAGGAATACCATATTCATCTTCAAATAGGGAATAATTTAAAGGTAGTTTATATTCTTCATTATAGGTTAATAAATCAGTTAAAAAACTTTTTCTAAAATGATAATGTTCTATTTTTAATTTATTATCACTTTTACTAATTTCTAAATTATCAATGTAAGTAGCAATCATTTTTTGTCTATCTTCTCGTGATTTATTTTGATAATTAATTATTTTATTCATAAACTCTTTTGGATTAATAAATGTATCAAGATTATATTTATCTTCTAGTATTAATAAATCATCAATAGTGAAGTTTAAATTTTCGTATTGTTTTTGATCTTGCCACTCTTTATTTAATTTTTGTTTCTTAAATTCTATTTGTTTTATTTCATTCTCAAACTCATCAATTTTCATTATACCTTTGATATAAACTGATTTTATTCTATCCAATTGTTTATCAAGTTCTTTTAATTCTTTCTCATAATTAATATCTTTATTATCAAGTTTAGATTTAATAAATGGTGTATAGTAGTCATTTATCATCATATCTGTTTTAACTAATTCTAATAAGCAAGCCATTAATTCTTGTTCTATTTCTTTTTCTTTATAAGTAATTTTACAATGTTCACATTTGTAATAATAGTATTTCTTACCATTTGGTTTAGTTGTTGCACATCCACCTAGAAATCTACCACAAGAAGAACATTTCAATTTATTAATAAACAAATAAGTAGCAGTTCTTTCATAATGTCTAGCATTTCTTTTCTTTTGGTACTGACAGTCATCCCATTTTTGTTTAGATATTAATGGTTCTACAACATTTTCATAATAAGTTGGATGTTTTGTTCTTTTTCCATGTACATAATCACCTTTATAAAGTTCATTTGTCATAATATGATTTATTGTTGAATCTCTCCAATTAGTGTTACCTAATATTTGTTCTTCATTATAAATATTAGCAATAGTTTGATAACTTTTGCCCCCTAAATATAAATCAAATGTTCTTATAATTATATCTTTTGTTAGTGGATCTGGGACTAACTTTTTATTTACTCTTTTAAATCCTAAGGGTGGCTGATTTGGGATGTGACCAGAACGAATTGCCCCAGCCATACCAAATTTAGTTCTCTCACTACATTTTTCTATTTCATTTTGTGATACACTAGTCATTATTCTCATAACCATTCTACCATTAGAAGTAGTAGTATTAGATTCATCTGCCATACAGTCTATATCGCATTCATTATCATTTACTATTTTCATTAATTTTTCAATATCATAAACACTTCTAGTTAATCTATCTAATTTAAAAGCAACAATTACATTAATATTTTTATTTCTAACATCATTCATCATTTCTTGATAAGCAGGTCTTTTATCGTTTTTAGCACTTATTCCAGCATCTTTATAAACTTTATATACAGAATATCTTTTAAACTGGCAAAATTCTTTTAATCTATCTTCTTGTTCTTGTAAACTAAAACCCTCACGGCTTTGTTCTTCTGTGCTCACTCTAACATATATTCCAGCAATTTTATTTGTTTCATTCATAGTATCAGTCCTCCTTGTTGATTAATTATTTTATCCTATTTACTGTAAATTACAATAAACTAAATTGTATTTTTTTCGTATTTAAATAGTAAACTAAATCGTACGCAAAAAGTACACTAAATTGTATCTGAATAGTAAACTAACTTATTTATTTTCTTTCAAATATTCTTCTAAATCTTTAAACTTAATTCTTTTGTTATAACCATTTATAAATATATCATCACACTCATCAAATAATAAATAGTCGTTATTATTAACTTTTAAAATATGTGGTTTCACATAGGCAATATTAGTGTTTTTAAGACTTATAATACTACCATTAGTTAATTCGTACTTAACATTAGCAAATCTACATACTACATCCACTTTCTTTCTTAAATACCCACTTATCATAAGTTCTTTAGTTTCTATTGTCATATTTATCACTCTCACTTTCTTTTCAAACAACAAAAAACTAACTATTTCTAGTTAGCAATTTATTACTCTCAAACTAAAAGTTCGAGTTTCCTATCTATATGGTGCGTGAGTAAACCACGTTTGGAAATTCGCATTAAGGTTAATTCCTATAACCATTGTAACATAACTCTTGAAAAAAAAGTCAATTTTTTTCAAGTTTGCTTGTTTTAATGTTACAGTTATTATATAATCCTAATAGGAACATTTAATGTGAGTGTCGTCCTCCAATCTTGAAAAAGAAGGGAGGTAGATATTGATGAAAACTAAGACTTTTATAATAAAAGTT
>CAJUIY010000077.1 GCA_910586865.1 uncultured Bacilli bacterium | reverse complement strand
TACTAATTTGCAATTTTTATAATTTATGCTTATAATATAGTTACGCAAGAAGTCTTTTTACTTAGTTAGGAGAAGAAAAGATGAATCAAGAGATAAAAAAAGATATTGAAATTTTATGGGAATATTTATGCTTAAAAAGAGAGGAAACAAAAGCAGAGTGCATTATTGGATTAGGAAGTATCTTAGAGTGTATTCCTAAAAAATGTGCAGAACTATATCAAAAAGGACTTGGTGATTATATTCTTTTTTCTGGGAATTGTGGCAAGGGAACAGAAGGAGTAATTTCAAAAACAGAAGCAGAAATTTTTAGAGAGATTGCCATCCAAGAAGGTGTTCCTAAGGATAAGATTTTTTTAGAAAAAGAAGCAACCAATACGTATGAAAATTTTAAATATGGCATACAAGTATTAGAAAAAGAAAATCTACATCCACAAAGTTTCTTAATCGTTGGAAAACCATACCAAGAAAGAAGAGCAAAAAATATAGCCGGAATAGAGCTTGCTAAAAACTCATTTTCTATTGCCTCTTTTTCTCTTACTTTTTCAGAGTTCCTAGAATATGTGAGTAAAAATAATTTCATGAGTTTAGATGATGTAATAAATGAAATGGTTGCGGAGATAAATATTGGTATTATCGCACCAGAATATGGAATCCAACAAAAAGAAGAGATACCAAAAAAAGTCTTAGAAAGTTATGATAGACTTTGTCGGAAAGGGTTCACGAGATATTTAATAACCGATGATAAAATAAAATACACCATGGAAAAATGGAAAGAAAAGAATCTTATTCGATAAAAAAAAGAATATTTTAGGGAGTTTTAAAATATTCTTTTATTTTTTTATGTGTTTTCGGACTAATATTTAGGGTAGCATTTACTTCGCTATTTAGAATATCATGTTCGATATCAATATTTTTGATTGCTACTTTGGAAAGGATATCCTGATAAAATTGAATGGTAACATCTAATAATTCTGGTTTATTCATACGATTATGATTCGCAGAAAGATTCGACAGGGAATGGGCATAAATATAAATACTATCTTTAAAGTCGACTCTATATTCATGATAATGACCAATGAAATTAACAGGAGTTTCAATGTTTTCTTTATAGTTTTCCAGATACCGAATGGGATGAGATAATTTGATGTAATTGTCTTCTAGCTGGAAATAAGCTTCTCCATATCCTAGGTTAATCAAATCCTCTCTTTCTTCACTGATGATTTTAGCAGTATCGATACCAGAAGTATATTGTTTATAATAATCATGGTTCCCATATAAAACATAAGTTTTGATATTATGAAAGTAAGGGTAGTTTTCAATGACATAGCGAATTTGCTTCTCTATAGTAGAAATACGAAGGTCTTTGCTATTATGAGGCATCACAGAGTCAATAAGATCACCTAGATTAAGAATAGAATAGTAGATACTTTACTATCTACCGCATATTCATAAGCTTTATAAATCAAATCTAATCTTTCTTTTTTATTCCCCAAATGTAAATCAGAGATGACAATAAATTGAATCTGGCTATTTCTTATTTCAAGCTTCATTTCTACCACCAAGATTAGTATACCACAAAAAAGAAACATTTTTTAAAATTCATATTGTTAAAATTCATAATTTGTTATATATTTTATATAGGAGAGTGATGATATGGAACAATCCATTATAAAAAGGTATCAAACTTTAATATCCTTTCTTATGTTAACAGTAGGTTCTATTTTAGCTGCCTATGCACTAGAGACTTTCTTAATACCGAATACGATATTAGATGGAGGAGTAACTGGAATCTCTATTATTATCTCAAAACTTACCGATATCCCTTTAAGTGCCTTAATTTTAGTTTTAAATATACCATTTATTTATGTTGGATTTAAAAATATAGGATTTGGTTTTTTAATACGTGCGGTATATTCTATGGTATTATTTTCTATCTTTTTATCCTATTTTCATACCTTAGATAGTGTAACACATCAAATTTTATTAGCAACCGTATTCGGTGGGGCTCTTTTAGGAATCGGAGTGGGATTAGTCATTCATTTTGGTGGGTGTGTAGATGGAACTGAATCGGTAGCCCTTGTGATTAGTAAGAAAACGGCTCTTTCGGTTGGACAAACGGTCTTAATTTTTAATCTGATTATCTATACTGTAGCGGGAACTATCTTTGGTCTTGATCGTGCGATGTATTCACTTCTTACCTATTTTATTACCTTTAAAGTAATTGATTTTGTCTCTGAAGGGTTAGAACAAGCAAAAGCCGCCTTAATTGTTACTGAAAAAGGAACAGATTTAGCAAGTGAGATATTAAAAAGGCTAGGAAGAACGGTTACGAAGATTAAAGGTAGCGGACTAATTAGTGGAGAAAAGGAAGTATTATATTGTGTTCTTACTAGAATTGAAGTCTACGAACTAAAGAAAATATGCCAGGAAATGGATCAAAGTAGTTTTATTACCATATTAGAGGTATCCGAAATTATTGGAGATCATATTAAATCAAAGAAAACCATAAAGAAGAAGAAAACTAGTCATTGAAATGATAATAAACTTATGATATAGTAGGGAAGGTGATACTTATGGATATAAAAAAGATACTAACTGGACCTTTAGAAGAGAATTGTTATGTACTAATTAAAAATGGAAATTGTTTAGTAATTGATCCAGGCGATGATTATTCTAAGATTAAAGAGGTAATCGGAGATAATAATGTACTTGCTGTTTTACTAACCCATTCTCACTTTGATCATATTGGGGCATTGCGAAACTTTCTAACAAAGAAAAGTGTTAAAATATTTAAAAAAAGTAACACACAGGAAAAAGAATATGAGATAGGGGAGTTTACTTTTCAATGTATCTATACACCAGGACATTCTAGTGACTCTATTAGTTTCTATTTTAAAGAAGAAAATGCCATGTTTGTAGGAGATTTTATCTTTAAAGGGAGCATTGGTAGATGTGACTTACCAACAGGGAGCATGGAAGAAATGAAGAAAAGTTTAGAAAGAATAAAAGAATATAAGGATGATATTCTTATCTACAATGGTCATGGAGAAGATACAACATTAGGAGCAGAAAAGGCAAATAATCCTTATTTTGATTAGGCTATTTTCTAGTTTTTATCATTTTATAAAATGTTTTTTTCTACTATAAAAGACTACTCATTGATAGTCTTTTTTTGATTTATTATTTCGTAAGTATCTCTAGCAATCATTAACTCTTCATCGGTTGCTAAAACGTAAACGGGAATAGAGGAGTTCTCATCACTAATAATTCCTTCACATCCTTTACGAACAATCGTTTCTTTGTTTTTATCTTCATCAATAGAGATTCCTAAAGGATATAATTTTTGGATGGTTTCTTTTCTTATGATATCATCATTTTCTCCACCACCAGCAGTAAAGCAAATCGCATCTACTTTTCCTCCTAATTTTACAAAATATTTGGCAATGTAATCCACAATCTTGTTGGTATACATAGTGATGGCTAGTAAGACTTTTTGATCATTCGCATAGTAAGCTCTATCAATATCACGTAAATCATTCATACCCGTAATTCCTTGAAGACCACTATCTTTATTTAATTTATGATCCACCCATTCTAGATTTCTTTCTTCCTTTTTCATAATATAGTTGATAATGGAATAGTCAATATCTCCACAACGTGTTCCCATCATAATACCAGCATTCGGTGTAAATCCCATAGAAGTATCGATACAGACTCCTTCTTTAATCGCCGATATACTTGCACCATTTCCGATATGACAAATAATAAGATTCGGTTTTTTCTTCAAAATAGAAGTCATTTTCTCTGTTATAAATTTATGACTTAGTCCATGAAAACCATATTTTCGAACATCATATTTGATATACCATTCATAAGGAATGGGATATAAGTAATCAGCATCTTCTATGGTTTGATGAAAAGCGGTATCAAAGCATGCTACCATAGATGCATTAGGAATCGCTTCCATAAAAGCACGAACTCCGTTGATAGCAGCCGGATTATGAAGTGGCGCTAAATCCGAAATGCTTTCAATTTCTTTTAATACACGTCTTGTAATTTCAACGGATTTCGAGTATTTATTCCCACCATGAACAATACGATGTCCAACTGCTTCAATTTCATTTAAATTCGTAACAATATGATTTGAAACAAGTTCCTCTAATAAAATGCGTACCGCATCATTATGATCATCTAGTTGTGCCTCTTTATGGATTTTTTTATCACCAACACGAATGGTATATTCTCCATTCTCTGTTCCAATACATTCAAATGCTCCTTTGGTTAATATTTTTTCTTCTGGCATTTCATAAAGTCTAAATTTTAAAGTACTACTACCAGCATTAATTGATAATAATTTCATAAATTCTCTCCTTTTAATTCTATTTTACTATACAAAAAAGAAAAAGCAACCTATTCTTTAAAAGAATTACAAAGAATCAATTTAAATAGTAAATTTTCATGCAGTAAGTAGAACATGGTATTTTAGAAAAAAACAATGTCAATAATTTTTGAAAATGTCCTGAAATTTCCAAAACATTAACGGGAAAATA
>CAJUIY010000076.1 GCA_910586865.1 uncultured Bacilli bacterium | reverse complement strand
TAAAGTTCCATATATCGTGGTTAGATGTCATTTACACAGAATTTTTTACACACTCGGAATTAACGCTATTTATTTTATTTTTGAGGTATTAGAATGGAAATTATGTAGTGGGTAATGAGTTAATTGTAATTCTTATCAATCCAAAGATACGTACTCTTATTTGGTGTTTGAATAAAATCAATGACAAGACAATATAGTTAGAAGTAACAGATTTCAAGAATCTTCTCGATTTATTATGTCAAGAAGTTGTTTACAATAGGATATATAGAAAAAAGTCCCTTTTAATTAGAATTATTACTTTTTAAAGTTAGTTTTTTTTGCTAACTCTTTTTTTAGAATATATTGGACCTTTTTCTTCCAAATATTCTTTTGCCAATTGGATTCCTTCTTCTGTAAATGTTTTCTGCAATTTTCTATCTAATTTATTTTGTTGATAATATCGATAATATTTATTACCATGATATCCAAGCTCAAAGTACAAATCTAAATAGCTCTTTAAAACATTTAATCGTTCTGAATCATCTATTGTCACTGTTCTAAAATTTGTATTCTCTTTTTCTTTTGTTCTTATGCTTTTTAATTTTTCTAGTGCTTCTTTTTCTACTGGAATCTGATCCTGTAAAAATTCAATTTGGCTAGCAATTCCGTCATTTTTCTTACCCTGCATATAATTTATTGACTTATCACACAATAAATATGATAAGCCCACACCAGTTGTAAAGAGACCAAGAAGGATAGCTGGCTCTAGCTTCATAGGTAAGTTGATTTGATTAAGTATTTCTTTTATCTTATCATCCATTTTTGTTGTACAGCAAAGTGATGGAATACCAACTATTGTCATAAATATGTATGTAATTTGAGCATTAGGCATATATTGTTCATGTGGGTTTAGCTTTATTAGTTCCTGATATTTATTTTCCATCGTTTCAATTACGTTTTCTTGAATTAATACATCATTTAAGTTATCATAGTAGTCTTCTTTTTTTTGTTATTGTTTTCATCAACAATAATTACTTTCCCATCGATATAGGTATATTCTTTATTCATAATTTTTCCCTCTCCCCAAAAAAATAAAAGTAGTTTTAGTATATAGTATAGGATAGCAATTGTAAAAAAGTTTATTTTAATTAAAAATAGTTAAAATAAAACCAATTCACAGTTTTTGTAAATTGGTTTGTTCAGTTTTAGGATGCATTATTATTTGTAGTCTGTTTTGCGTTGTCAATCAACTTTTCCATATAATCATTATAAAGCTTTTCTAGTTCACTATCTCCAAATGTTATTTTTTTATCTTGTCTAATATTAATTAATGTTTCATAGTATAGAGATCTATCATTGTTAAGTTTATCTTTTGCAATTTTTTCCTTAATCGTATCTTTTACATCTTCTAATTTCTCTTTTTTCTTTTCGCCTGTTTTTAAGATAATATGATAACCATAAGAGGTTTCGATAGGTTCTTTTGTGTATTCCTTTTTCTTTAAATTTAAAGCGGCATTCCAGAAATTAGAATCCATATCATCCTTATTAAAGTATCCTAAATTACCACCTTTTTTATTATTGGTGTCATCATCAGAATACTCTTTTGCTAAATCCTCAAACTTTTCTCCTTTGTCTAATTTTTCAATGACCTCTTTTGCTTTTTTTAAAGCTTTCTGTTTTTCTTTCTCTTTTTCCTCATCACTCATCTTATCACTTGTTTTAACAGATATTAGGATATGACTAGCTTTGATATCACCATAAATATTATCTTTATAGTAGCTTTCTATTTCGTCCTCTTTTACGTGATCTTCTACATAATCATTTACAGCTTCTCCTCTTTTATATTCTAAGGATAAAATAGTTCTAAGTTCCTCTTCACTTTCTACTCCAAAGTAAGATTTAATCGCACTCAAATAGCCAGCTTCGTTATCTTTATAATAAGATTTTATTTGATTTATTTGGTTTTCGATTGATGTTGTTTCTTCATCCGTAGTGGTATACTTTTTATCTAATATTTTATGATCTATCATATTGATTAATGTTTCAATATTTTCTTTCTTTAATTCCTTATAGAAATCATTTGCAGTAATCTTACCTCCAGTCAATTTAACAGCAGTTTCTTCATCTGTTTTTAATTTTGCAGTTTTTCCGCATCCAGTTGCCATAGTACTAATTGCTATGATAGTCACTAATGTAACAGTAATTTTTTTCTTGTTCATAAATTTCCTCCTATCAATTATTTATAATATAACAAAAAAAGTAATATTGTGCAATGAAATCGAAGAATTTATCCAAAAATTAGGATGATAATGAATGCTAAAATATTAAAAAAATAGATGGATATAATCACACATTTTTATATTATGCCATAAGATAATGTGAATACCATATAAAAAAGGAGGAAAAATCATATGGGAAATTATGTTTCATCTTACGCAATCATATTAGTACTATTTATTCTTTTAATAATTATTTTAGGAGCTTATATTTAAGGAGGTGTATTAAATGGCTTGCCAAGAGAATTCATGTCAAAATCATGGTAGAAATAATGGCTACATAATTATAATTGTTTTATATATTCTATTAGCAATTATTTTAGGTAGCAGTATTGCTTGCTATTAAGATAGGAAAGAGAATGAAAGAGATTATTCTCTTTTTTGGTGAGTGAAAGGTAATTCTTTTTTTCATTTACAATTCTTATTTCTTATGATATAGTAAGCCAAAGAGGTTAGTATGAAGGATATTTATATAGATAATCAAAACTTTTATAAGAAAATAAAAAAATATATTACTAATAAGAAATGTAAGGTTCATTTTCTATATCAAGATTATGATATAGTAGATGATTCTTTTTTAAAAAAGCATAAATTGGATAAAGACACTAAGGATATGATTTACATGACTCATGCTATTAATATAAAGGATAAAAAAGAAAGGTATTCTTATATTTATGACCGAGTTTGTGAATATTTAGATATCGAATTTCGAGTACATAATATTTGTCGGTTTGAGAATAATTTATGTATTGGTGTCCGAAGTCACTGTCATTGTCAATCAGAGTATGGTTGCTGTTATGGCAAAAAAAGAGGATTATGCAAAAATTTGGTAGATAACCACTGTATCATTCAATCCATCTCTTGTAAGCTATTTGTCTGTAGTCGTTTAAAAAAGGAAAAGATAGAATATAAAGTAAATGATATTGTTTTATTAAAATATTTTTTTAATCGTATTCAAAAATATTATATTGAATATTCTTTATTTAAAGATAAGAGTGAAATGATTCCGTTATTATTAAAATATACCAGAAAATAAAATTTGTATCATTTTCGATTTTTTTTGCATACTATTATTGGTGATAGTATGCGATATTATATCAATGTTTTCTTAATTTATTCTGTAATGGGATTTCTTATGGAGACAACATTAAAAACTTTTTTCTTTCCCCACATGAATAATGGTATTCTATACGGACCCTGGATACCTGTTTATGGATTTGGATGTTGTCTTATTATTTTCTGTATGAGGTTGGTATTTAATAGGATTAAAGCAAATAGACTCTCTAAGATTTGTTTGTTTTTCTTACTTTCTACTCTCACGCTTACCATCTTAGAACTTGTTGGAGGTGTCATAATCGAAGTGATATCAGGGAAAGTGTTTTGGGATTATAGTGATTTAAAATATAATTTTGGAAATTATATTGCGTTAGAAATTAGTCTTATTTGGGGCGTTTTCTCTTTAGTAATTGTCTATCTTATTAAACCATGGATGGACAAAATCATAAAAAAAATACCAAAATATATAACTTATTTGGTACTTCTTCTCTTTCTTTTTGATTTAGGTTTTACTATTTATTCGTTAATTTAGAATAGACATCGTCTATTGGTAATAAAATTTCTTTATTATAAGTGTGAACATTGTCATCATTCGTATATCGAGGAATCACATGAATATGGAAATGTTTTATTTCTTGACCATATTCATTATTTTGTGAAATAGTGAGCCCATCACAATGAAGTTTTTCTTTTAAAAGTGGAAAAAGAGTTACTTTTATCAATGCAATAGAATGTAGAATGATTTCACTATCGATATCTTTTATGTCTTGGTAGTGTTTTTTTGGAATGATGAGCATATGTCCATTTGTGGAAGGGTTTAAATCTAAGAAGACTTTTACCTTTTCATCCTCATAAATGGTATTCGATTTCATTTTGTTATTTGCTATTTTACAAAAAATACAATCTGTCATTTTTTTACCTAAAATTGATTTTTATTAGAATCAATTTTTTCCTTTCTATATTAATATAAATATTGATAATTAATATTATAGCGAGTAATAATACTATTATCTTTCTTTATTATACCATTAATTATTTCCTCTGTGTGATGATTTATTAGCCCACTATCTAAATTTTTTATTTCAAAAGAGTTCTTTTTGTCTTCTAATAATATATGGAGAGTATAAGCTTTCGGATGATACCCTAATGAGGTAATATATTGATGGTAGTCTTTGATACTGGAAGAAATACTATCAATATCAAAAGATGCTGGTTTTAGTTCTGTTTGAAGTTGATAAATGGGTAAAGATTTTATTTTACCATTGATTAGTTCCTCTTTTATATCTGAAGTATAAGAGTTACAGGACAAAATAATGAATTAAAAACAAGATGGTTATTAAAGACTTATAATAT
>CAJUIY010000075.1 GCA_910586865.1 uncultured Bacilli bacterium | reverse complement strand
TTTTTCTTCCATTTCATGACGCTCATTTAAGATTCTTTCAACTCTTTCATTTTCTAGTTGATTACAGTATGAATCGTAAGTTGGTTCAGTGCTAATCATAATAATTTCTCCTCGTATAATGCGTTTTCTATTGTTTTATAAGTTTCTTGTACTTTTCTTGGTTGATTTTCTTTATATTTTTCGTAAACCCCTCTGAATGTTTTTTCATCTAAATTTTCTAATTCTTCTCGAGATACGTTCATATCTCTTTTTTTGAATATCTTTAACAAATAAGTTACCGATAAACATCTGCTATAGTGATTGTTATACTCATCTAATGTCATAAATCTGTGGCATAATTGACAATCGATTTTGAAGTTATCATTGTTTTTTTCTTTTTGTTCTTCGATAGTTGATAACCCCATAACTAAATCTTGTGGCATCGGAATTCTTTTTCTGTTATTTTCTATCGCTAAATATCCTTCTAATTTTTTATAAATATCCTCTTTGCTATATTTTTTTAGAGTCTTATACCACACCTCTTTGACTAAGTCTGCTTTTGAAAAATTCTGATAATATACTTTAACTATCTCTAAAAATTCATATACTTCCTCTTCGTTCATTATTACGTTTCTCCTCAACCCTTTTTCTTACTTCATCCCATTTACTTGGTTTTTGATTAGAACTATTATTTTGAGTATCGTTTTTACTTTGATAGAACTTTTTTTCTCGTTGTTTCGCTTGTTCAATTGTAGTAATATCATTTAGTTTATAATCTTCTAAAATTCTTGATATATATTTTATATTGCGTATGCCTTTTAATATCGATTCCTTTATTACATACCTCGTCAAGTCCGTATCGTTCCAACCATCAATTTCTTCTGCTTCTATTCCATTCAATGTACGTCCGTAATTTTCCTCTATTATTTCAAAAAGACTCTTTTTTTCTTTTTTATTTTTATTATTATTAATACTTGTATTATTCTCTTCACTGTTTTCATTGATAGGGTCTAAATGATTTGATATATACCTATCAATCATTTCGTTGATACCCTCTTTGTGCCTTTCGCAATAATTTTCTGCTATTTCTTTGAGTATCACTTCTGATAAATAAATAATTCTTTTATCTACTGTTTTATCGTCATTTTTATAAATAATTTTAGTACCTATGTAACCCCTATTTTTTAAATTGTTTATCCATACAGAGATAGTGTTTTTATGTACATCATATAAGTTAGCGAAATATTCATTAGAAGCATAGCAATAGCCTTTTTTATTACATAAAACCGTGATTTCGCTATAAAGTATTTTTTCATTTGCTTTTAGCGTTTTATCATATCTTACTGAAGATGGTAGTATTGAATAATAAGTTGGGTTTTCCTCTTTTTGTTCTTCTAGCATATTAGATACCTATAAAACGATTGTAGCTATATATACTACTGCTAGTACTAATAACAATTTATATTTAGATACTAAATCTTTCTCTTCTTCTTCAAAAAAGCAGTTTATTATTTTATTCATAAAATCGTCTCCTTTTACTATAATTTTTCTTTCTAAAAAACCTTGCAAAATAAGACTTTTTTTGATATAATAATCACGAAAATCTTATATAAGGTTTTTAGTTTTGCTAAAGAGAATCACTATGTTTGGTAGACTCAGTATTCTCTTTTTTTTGTACTTTAATTCCTGTATATTTTTCGAATAATTCAGGACTGATATAATAACTATATTTCCCGCCTGGATTTAAAACTGCATTTCCAATAGGTAACAATTCCCTTTGCAGTCCTATTCTTACAAATTGCTCTGTTTTACCCATTAGTTTGGCTGCTTCTTTAACAGTTAGATTCATTACCATCTCTCCTTTCTCTCCATTTTGGATAATTTTAATTCAAAAAAATATCTATGTTTATTTCTGGAATATTTTTTCTAATAAAACTAATTAAATCTCTACCTGGTTTTCTTTCACCATTTAGTATTTTATAATAGTACGATAAAGAAATATTTAATTTTTTTGCCATATCTTCATGTGTTAAATTGTTTTTTTTTTTATACTCATTAAGTGTCATGCTTTTCCTCCTTTCGTAATACCAATATACTATACATTTTGGAGGGTGTCAATAGAAAAATATCCTTTTTGGAAAGTTTATTATAAAAACTATACATTTAGGATAATTTAAGATAAAATTTTACTAGAAAGGTTGATAAAAATGTTAGGAAATAAAATTAGAGAATTAAGAAAGAAGGCTAACCTTACACAAAAACAATTAGCGGATAAACTTGGCATTAGCGAACAATCTGTAGCTCATTATGAATCTAACAGAAGAAGCCCTGACCCGTATATGTTACGAAAAATAGCTAGCCTATTTGACACTTCAATAGATTTCCTATTAGGTAATGAGCCAAGTGCAAAATTTAAAGAACAAACAGAAGATAATCAGGAGCTATTAAAGAGTATATCTGATGATTTACAAGACCCTACGATGAAAGCTCTCTACAGTAAAGCCAGTGAGTTAAAAAATGATCGTGATAGGAAAATGGTTCTTAACGTCATAAAAGGGTTTATGGACGATGTAGATAATAATGAACAATAAAGCACAATGCAGTATCCGTGCTTTGTTTAAATAAAAGAATAAAGAAGGAGGCTGATGTTGTGTTTTTATCCGTCTTACAAGGCGAAATGACACAAGATGAATATTTACACTATAATGATATAGAATTGAGATTTGAAAGGCTGCCTAGATATGTCTATGGATTTATCTATAAATACAAAGATAAGATACTAATAGCAATCAATAAAAGTCTTTCAGATGCAAAAAAGAAAAAAACTATTCTGCACGAATTAGCTCATTTTGAATTAAAACACCTAGAAAATTACATATTAGAATTTAAAATAGAAAATTTAGAAGATGAAGCCGATAGATATGTAGAGTTTTTAATAAATAATTAATGAAAAGGAGTGCGTCAATGGAAAATTATAACAAAGAAATTGTGTTTCATGCCCTACTATTTTTATTTACAATGGGAATTGGTAACATTATCTATTTAATATATGAAAGTAGGTATTTTAAGAATGAGGAATTTTTGGAAATTAAAAATAATATTCAAGATTATACAAAAGAATGTAATGAATTAAATCAACATATTGAAGAACTAAAAAATGCATATATAGATTTTAAACAGATAGATTATGGGCAAGCAAGTTATAATGATAACAGTTCTTATAATTACAAAAGACCAGAGCTAAAAAAACTAAGAGAGTCAAAAAATGTATATAACTGTTCTTTAACAGTTTGTAAAAATGCTCATCAACAACCATTTAAATATTTATGTAAGTATTTTAATATTAAAGCAGATGAAGAAACTTTAGAAAAATTTGAAAATGTATTGAATGATTTTTCAGCAGCAGAACAAGGTAAAAATTTATTAAAAGATAAAAGAGATATAATATTAAACGGAATTATTGATAAAATACCTTTTTTAATTAAAAATTTCAGTAAAAAGAAATTAATAAGAAAGTTAGGTTTTAAAGATATTGATTTTAGTACTTTATATTTTCCAAAATATACATTTAGTTATACAAGTGGTGGTGGCAACAGTTCAATGAGTTGTGATATAGTTTTTGATATACATACATTAGATAGATTTATAAATTATCTATCTGAAATTGTAAAATTTAAAAAAAGCGTTGCAGGTCAAAGAGCATTAATGACATCTTCTTTAAGGGAGAAAATCAAAAAGAGAGATAACTACACATGTAAATATTGTGGTGTATCGCTCGAAAAAGAACCCCATTTATTACTAGAAATTGATCATATAATCCCGTTATCCAAGAACGGACAAACGACTGAAGAAAATCTACAGACTCTGTGTTGGAAATGTAATAAAACTAAGGGGGCAAAAATTATTGAGGAAATTAAAGAGTAAAATATAACCTACTCTTTTTTTATACAAGGAGGTAAAACATGAAAAAAACAAAGCGAGCCAACGGAGATGGATTTTGCTATAAAATCGACAACAATCCAAACAGAAAAAATCCGTTTATTTATGGTTTTATTGTAGACTGGACTGATGACGGTAAACCTATCAAAAAAGTATTAGGCTACACTACTTCAAAGTCAAAAGGGAACAAGGAACTTGATAAGTACCTTGCGTCTGATAAAGATGAAATAAAGGACGATATGACATGGAAAGAGCTTTATAGTGAATGGTTTGAATGGAAAAAAAGCACTGGTATTAGCAAAGACGGATTAAGTCATTATGTGCATGCTTATAACAAAACTTTAATTTTAAATAATAGAAAGTTTTCAGAAATTAATCTTGATATTATGCAAAACATAATTAATGATTCTGGCGTTAAAACCGACGGGCAAAAAAGAATTAGAAACCTATACAGTCAACTCCATCAATATGCAAAAATAAAAGGAATAAAAGTTCCTAACGATTTTAGTAATTTTCTAATCGTAAGTAAGGAAGAAAAGTCTACAAAACATACTATCTTTGCCAAAGAAGAGATTCAGTCTTTATGGGACAACAGAAATGATTTTATAGATGTTATTTTATTTATGATTTATACAGGGATAAGACCTAATGAACTATTCAAAATAATTGAATACAATGACAATTACTTCGTAACTGGTTCTAAAACAAAAGCAGGCATGAATCGTATAATACCTGTACATGATGATATCAAAGAAATTTACAATAACATCGAAACTTGTATAGAAAATATTAATAAAAATTCTTTTTATACCATTTTTAAGAATGAACTGACCAAATTAAATATATATCACTATCCCTACGACACTAGACACACCTTCTCTACTGCATGGAAACTAAGTAAATCTGACGATTTAGCAAGAAAAAGAATTATGGGACATTCGGTAAAAGATTTAACTGATGACGTATACACACATTTAGATTTTGATTTTTTAAAAACAGAATTAAATAATGTAAAATTTAAGTGATTTATTAGTGCGAAATAGGATAAAAATAATTAAAATTTTATAAAAATATATAACATATCTCACACATAACCCACATAAATTTTATTCTTATCCTTGTATTTTCACAAAAATGTATAAATGTAAGATTCCTTGCCAAGGCTGTGACGGGGATTCGATTTCCCTCATCTGCTCCATTTGAAAAC
>CAJUIY010000074.1 GCA_910586865.1 uncultured Bacilli bacterium | reverse complement strand
ATATCATTTTTTTCTGAAATGCAATACCTATTTTTAGTTACGCAAGAAGTCTATTTATTATTACTATTTTCTAACAAATAGACATTGTCTGGAGAGACCACGAAATCTTTGGTATAAATTAACCAGTCTGTCACATCCTTTTTTGTATACCAACCGATATCACCTGTATGCATATGGGAAACATCATAAGGCTCTTGTGTTAATTTAGCTTTTAATTTATCTTTTTTGATTTCTAATAATTCAAACCAAATATGTTCAAATTTCCCCTTTTCTTCTAAAGGTAAGCCTATTTTTAGAAGAACACTGTTTTCCTTATTTTCTCCTGCTTTTTTCACACAATCAAATCGTTCATAAGCTAACTTTTTCATACGTTCTGTTTCTTCATCACTAAAGAAGAATAATGGATTCTCACCCCATAACTCATCATAGATGGATACCTTGCTTAAAATTCCTTTCTTCTCATCTTCTTCACTTTTATATAAGAAAATAATATTTGTTTTTGTATTATGTCCTTCTTGACGATCTTTTAAATTTCCTAGTTTTAGATGCTTATATTGTTTGATTCCTTCCGTCCATAATCTAGAGGTAACCACCACTGGATGATTATTGATTAAATGACCGATATAGACTCCTTTATCAAAAGAATCAAAGTCTCCTTTTTTATCTAATAAGTACATAGCATAGGCAGTAATTAAATTATAATGGTTTTGATAATTTTCTTGATCTGATTCCAATATTTCAAGTTCTGGTATTCCACATCGACAAAGACCATGCGTATGTAACCAAACTTTATTATTCTTATCGGCTACTGCTTGAACCGTGAATAGACTTTTTGGATTTGGAGGGACTTTCGATTCTGCGGTCATAAAAACCCACTTTGCTGGTAACATTTTTTCAGCACTTTCATCCAGTAACCCTATCAAATCAGGAACCAAAGCTTTCGCAAGTTTTAATTGAAAATGAAAAGATTTTTTAGCATCCTCATGAAACTTCATATAAATCGTTAACGAAGTATGTGCCTTTAGAAGATTTTTTCTCTCCTCCTCTGAAAAATAAAAGTTTTTATTCAAATAATACTCTGGAACAGATACTCCTCCAGGATAAAATCCTACCTCATACTCTTCATTTTCATAAACTAATCGTAAAGTAACCAAGCTTTTTTCGGCATGCAATTGTTTTTCTTTGATCTCGACTCCTGGAATCATAGCTACTCTTTCTAGACTATCTTTTAAAAGATCTTCTTCTTCCTTTTCTGGTATTGCTAATAAGTAAGAGCTTTTCTCCCAGTAATTTAAAGGAGATTCTTTGACTTTTTTAAACATATGAAAACCTCATTTCTATTTTGTTCTTTATTTTATCCATTTTAAGTATACCATAAAATTGTCATATCTGTTAGTGATTTGAAAGTTCCTTTCTAAAAAATTATCTATCGACATGAGAAAAATAATAATCACTCTAAAAAATAAAAAAGTAGTGACCATTTCCCAGCAAGCATACCATCCTAGTATCTCTTGCTATTAATCCTACTTTATCTCATTATTTTCTTTCTTTGTAATATTGTAATATCTTTTTATCTCTTGTAACAGCAAACTTTGTATAATAAATATCACCATAACTGGATGGTTTTAAATACTGGTAACAATTGGTAACCTTATCCATCGCATCTCCTAATTCCATCCAGAGAAGTTCCATCCCTTCCTTTTCTTCTTTTTTTGTTAAATGGAAGGTATTGGTATCTTCTGTCACTTTTGCCACATAAACATAAGATATTTGTTTAAAATTCTTTTGCGTTCGTTCCTCTTCAACTGTTCCTAAAAATTCGATGATTTCAACATGACACCCTGTTTCTTCTAACACTTCTCTTAAGAAAGCTTTCTCTTTTTCCTCTGGTCCTTCCATCCCACCACCTGGTAATTTATATTCATTTTTTAATCGTTTGTGCATAACCGCGATTTTTCCATCCTTATTTATTACAATCCCTCTAGATGCCATTCGAATAACTGGATGATTTAATTCTTTTCTTTCTAGCCCTAAATCTTTGTCTGTAATTGTTACATGTAAACTCATCTTATCACCTATTTTCTATTATGATTCCGATTTTCTTTATTTCTTCTATAACTTTTTTGTTTTGGTCTTTCTTTCTGTTCCTCTTCCATTTTTAATTTTCTATTAAAAGCTTCTACATTTAACGGTAAAATCACTTTATTTACTTTCTTACAAATAGACGTAAAAGCTCTTTGCTGTTCCTCATTTAATCGTTTTGGAACCCCATCTTTTCCTTCAAATATTTTCGTGTAAATACCAGCTTCTACCTCATCACCAAGTCTTCCCTTTTTGGTTCTTGTCTGAATCATAAATCTTTTTAACCAAACACTATTATTATTAGATTTTTTCATTGTCATCGAACAATAAGGAATTCCTTGAATGATATTGGTAACTTTTATCATAGATTTTTTATCGATGATTTCGATTCCTTCTACTGATGAAGGTACGAATCCTTTTCTCTTATAGTATAGATAATAGTTTAAACTACTTACTAACTGATTATAATCTCGTAAAGGAGCCATTTCTTTTTCTTTTTCTTCTTCAAATTCTTTGATTGCTTTTGTAAATTCTGTTTGGTACTGATTCATTGTCTGAAAGCCTGTTACAAATGGTTTAGTCTCTTTTTCTAAGGCTTGGTTATATAATTCAACAGCCCCTTCCAAAATTGCCTTCATACATACTTTATGGAAATACCAATATTCTAAAGTACCATCAGTGAAGTTTTTTTTGTTAGCAAGTATTTGAAAAACTTCTATTCTCCTTTCCAAAGAAGTGGATAATAAACCTCCAAAAGAATAGCAAAGATTCATTTGAAAACCAAAAAAATGTCTGTTATTATAATTATCATATCTTGATTCTTCCTCTTTTTGATAAGTTAATAATAAAACCAAGGGTCTACCAGTATCCTTACATTGCTCTTTACTTTCCTTATGAAAAGAAATTAGTTTTCTAGAATAAGATTCACTAGCAATAATGATATCAAAATTTCCTAGTTCATACCTAACACTTTCTTTTAAAGTATTGTTATTATCTGCCAAAAAAGTAACATTTAGGCCTAGTCTTTTCGCTACCAGCTCTGACTCAGGGTGTACAGAAATGGCATCTAAATATAATATTTTTAAATCCTCTTTTTTGGTTGGTAATGGAAGTCTATTAGGATTTACTTTATCTTTTATAGGAATAAACTCGGTTTCCTTTACCTTATCCGATATCTTATTTAAGATAGCACACTCCGCTATCCTTTCAAATATTTCTCGGTATGTATTTTCTTCAGACGTCCAGTATCTATAATTTTTTAAGTCCATTAAGTAAGATGATAAGTTAAAATAACCATAAGAATCATATCTATTTAGATTAATTGCTAAAATATCTTTTCTTTCTCGAATCTCTTTTAGAAATCCATCCCTATCAAAAGCATCCTCAACTACAGTCTCAGAACCATCTATCAAAATATCGTATTTTCCAACCGCTTCTTCGTGTTCCTTAAAATAATGGTCTGCTCTAATAATAGATTTAAAATAATCAATATGAGAAAAACCAACTTTTTCAAGCTCTTCATATTCTTCCTCGATATCGGAAATCAACAAGATGTTGGCATTTTTTAATAATTTTTCTCTTCCCTTCTTTAATAATTCTAACTTTCTTTTTTGAAACTCTGCTACATCTAGTTTATCAAAATAATCTTTAATTTCCTCTTCCACCATTTTTTGCAATTCATCTTTTACCGTAATATATCTTTCATCGATAAAATGATCCAAAGCAGTGGTACCATTTAAGGTAATGAACCCATTTTCTTGGATACCAACAAATCTTCTTACTTCCTCTAAATAATAACAATTTCTAACCAAAATAGATAGTTTCTCCAAATCTTCAAATATTAGATTAACATCCACATTATCTAACTTTCCAAATTTTAAAATACCCGCAGCTACTACTGATTTAAACTTCACTTCTTTATCCATAACAACAAACCTCCCTTTGTTTTCTCTATCTTATTATATCTAAGCTTTCTTAGTCACTTATTTTTTTATCATATTAATAAACTCTTTTAGATATTCATTATTTTCCTGTTTTTTGTGAATGGCAATACCAATTTCTCTTTTAGGAATTTCAAAAGGAGTCTTCACTTCTATTAATTGCCCACTTTCTAGTTCTTTTTTTACATGATTTTTATTAATAAAACCAAGACCTAGTCCCGCTTTTACAAATTCTATCACTAACTCATAACTATGTAATTCATATCCTTGTTGCAAATGTATTTTATTTTTATTACAAAGATAATCCAAATATTTTCTAGAAGAAGATACTTCTGACTGTAAAACAAAAGGTAGATTTGCTATCTCTTTACCATCTATTTCTTTATCCTTTAAATCCGAAAAAGTAGAACCATCCGCTAAAAAAGCATCTTGTACTTCTTCAATTGGAATGATTTTAATTTTCTCTTTTAAAATATCTGCAACTGGCATATTTAAGAATACCATATCAAGCCTATCTTCTAATAAATCCTGAAATAAATTCTTGGTAATATCTTTTTTGATTTCTATTTTAGTACTAGGATATTTCTTTTTGAATTTTTTAAATCCTTCTAACGCATTATGTTTTAAAAGAGTGGTTCCTCCTCCTATTCGAATTATGATTTCTTCTTTTTTCTTTGACCTATCTAACTTACCTTTACAATCATTTAAACATTCAATCGACTCTTTAATATGAGAAAAAAGAATTTCTCCTTCTTTTGTCAATTCCATTCCCTTTTTCGTACGAAAAAATAGTGAATATTCTATCTCTTTTTCTAACTTTTGAATTGTTTGTGTAATCGCTGGTTGAGATATCATCAATTCCTTTGCTGCTTTCGTGATATTTTTATTTTTGGCAACGAAATAGAAAACTTTATATTGTTCTAAATTGATATTTTCCATAGTAATAACTCCTACTTATCATTATTATAATTAATATATATTTTACTTATAGTATAATTTCTCTTATACTGTTTGTAAAGGAGGAATGATTATGTATATGACAATAACAGGAAAATCTGGAAGTGGAAAAAGTAAAATTGGAAAATATCTAGAAGAAAATTATCTCAACTTTCTATATTTAGATATCGACCAAATTGGACATCTTGTATTAGAAGAAAAGAAAGTAAAGGAAGAAGTCTCACGTACCTCGTATAATCAATCTTATAGAAATTATTAATCTATTTGATTGATTCTTTCTAT
>CAJUIY010000073.1 GCA_910586865.1 uncultured Bacilli bacterium | reverse complement strand
AAAATAATAGAACTCATAAAGAGTTCTAAAATGTAATGTTTATGATTTTATCCTGGTAGGTCAAAGTAACAACTTGTCAAAGGAACTTTTTTATGCTATTATGTATACAGGTGAAGGGAGCTTCATACAATAGAAAAAGGATACATTTGATTGTAGGAATCAAATGCAATCCCTTATATGGGTAGCATCTGAAATCAACTACTGTTGAAATTAGATGCTTTTGTTATTTTAGAAGTAAAATAATTACTACTAAGAATAGGAGTAATATTATAATAAATTGAGATAATTCTCTTTTTGTCATAAATACCACCACCTTTCTTTTATCATTTGATAAATAGAAAGGGAAAGCATCTGATATTTTTAAACGTATCCATTTATATTATAGTGAATAGTTATTCTTATTCTGAAGTTTTCTAATAAATTTTGAAATGATGTATCAATATTATTATCATAATTAATGATATATAAAATAAATGCTAAATGAAAAGAATGGGAGATAGTGTTAATATGGAAATACAAGTAAAAACTATTGAAAAAGATTTAGAATATCTAAGACAAGTATCCAAACCAGTTGATTTTCAAGATGATTCATATAAAGAAGCTTTAAAAGTATTAGATGAATTTTGTGAAACGTCCGAGAACTGTATGGCAATGGCATCTGTTCAATTAGGGATTCCTTTACGTCTTGTTTATTTAAAGAAGACCGATTTAAATCATTTAGATGATGAGGATTATAACGAGTCAAAAATTTTGATTAACCCAGTTATTAAGAAAAGAGAAGGATTAACTAGATATTGGGAAGCTTGTGCTAGTTGCATGGATAACTTTGCCTTAGTAGAAAGACCTTATAAAATTGAAATTGAGTATCAAGATGAGAACCAAAAGAAGCATCATGAAATATTAGAAGGATTTCCTGCTACGGTAGTATCTCATGAAATGGATCATTTGGATGGGATTCTACATATGGATAAAGCCATTCAATTATTACATATGGAAGCGGAAGAAAGAAAAAAGTACCGAGAAGAGCATCCTTATGAAATTATCAGAAAAGATGGCGAATTTAAGGAAAAAGGACAAAATCTAGATCATTAGTATCTTTTTTTTTTTTTGATTTTTTGATATACTATTAAAAGAATAGGAAGGTGCTACATGAATCATATCGAGATAGAAGAATTATATCAGAAATTAAATACAAAAGAAGAAGGGTTAAATGAGGAAGAAGCGTTAAAAAGATTAGAATTACATGGAAAAAATGTTCTTCCAAAGAAAAAAAATACGAGCTTTTTAAAAATTTTATTCGAAGAATTAATGGATCCAATTGTATTACTTTTAGTGGTAACGGTTATTTTTTCCTTTTTGATTGGAGAAATCGTAGATGCGATTGCGATTATTTTTATTATTTTAATTGATTTGTTAATCGGTTCGATTCAGGAGTATAAAGCAGAGAAAAATGCGGATAGCTTATCTCAAATTATTACCGTAAAAAATAAAGTATTAAGAGATGGAAAAGAAATCGAAATTGATTCGGTTGATTTAGTAGAAGGAGATGTTGTTTTACTTGCATCAGGTGATAAAGTTAGTGCCGATATGCGACTAATTGAATGTCATAATTTTACAGTGAATGAATCAATATTAACTGGTGAAAGTATGAATGTCGAAAAAAATTCTCGTAAAACAGAAGCTAATATTCCAATTAGTTCTATGACAAATATTGTTTTTGCAGGAACGATGGTGGCTACAGGAAGAGCGAAAGCGATTGTTATCAAAACTTCTCTAAAAACAGAGATTGGTAAAATTTATGATAAAGTATCTGAAACAAAGAAAGAAAAATCACCACTTACGATAAGGATGGAAAAATTTTCAAAACAGATTTCTCTTTTGATTTTAGTGATTTCTATCTTAATTGCTTTTTTACTATACATGAAAGGGGTGGAAAGAAACGAAATATTCTTATCAGTAGTTGCTCTTGCGGTATCTGCTATGCCAGAAGGACTTCCGCTAGCATTAACCATGGCTCTTACCATTACTTCCAATAAGATGATGAAAAAAAATGTCTTAGTGAAAAAGTTGAATGCGGTAGAGTCCTTAGGAAGTTGTACTTATATTGCAAGTGATAAAACAGGTACTTTGACTGTGAATGAACAAACGGCTAAGAAAATCGTTTTAAAGAATGGTCACACTTTTGATATTAGTGGTATTGGGTATCATGAAAAGGGAAAGATTACACCACAAGGAGATGCTAAACTAGAAGAAGTAGAAGATATCATTATTTGTGGTTTTATCAATAACGAAGCAAAACAGGTAGAGGATAGTTTTTTAGGGGATTCTATTGATATTGCTTTTGATGTTTTAGCTTTAAAAAGTAAATTAAAAATTGAATTCGATTTATTAGGAGAAATTCCTTATGAATCTGAAAATAAATTTAGTGCAGCTTTCTTTCAAATGAAAGACAAAAAATATTGTACTGTAAAAGGGGCGGTTGAAAAAGTATTAACCTTTTGTAAATCTGTCAACCAAAAGGAAATTATGGAACAAAATGAAGAACTAGCCAAGGAAGGCTATCGTGTTATTGCTCTTGCCAAAAAGGAGATGAAAAACTTTGATAGGGAAAAAGAATATCAAGAAAAAGATTTGAAGGATTTAGAATTTCTTGGTTTGGTTGCTTTTATTGATCCCATTCGAAGTGAAGTAGTAGGAGCAATAAAAGAATGTAGTAAAGCAGGAATTACGACAATTATGATTACAGGAGATCATCATCTTACTGCTTATTCCATTGCCAAGGAATTAAAAATTGTAACGAACAAGGAGGAAGTAACGACAACAGAAGAAATCAATGAGTACTTAAAAAAAGGACACGAGGAATTTGATCAATTTATCAAAAGGAAAAAAGTGTTTACGAGAGTGAGTCCTATCGATAAATTAGAAATTGTTAATTCGCTAAAAAGAAGTGGAGAGTTTGTAGCGGTAACAGGTGATGGAGTTAATGATGCTCCTGCTTTAAAAAGTGCTAATATTGGAATTGCAATGGGAAGTGGTACCGATGTTAGTAAAGATGTTAGTGATATGTTAATTTTAGATGATAGCTTTAAATCCATTGCCGAAGGAGTCAAAGAAGGAAGAGGTGCTTATGCTAATATCCGAAAGATATCATATTTGTTGCTTTCTTGTGGTTTTGCGGAAGTATTGTTCTTTTGTTTATCGATTTCTATGGATATTGCTATGCCATTAGTAGCAATCCAATTATTATGGTTAAATTTAGTAACAGATGGATTGCAAGACATTGCTCTTTCTTTTGAAAAAGTGGAAGATAATATTATGAAGAAAAAACCAATCAAAACAACAGATACATTATTTAACAAAGAATTATTAAGTGAAGTAATATTCTCTGGATTGGTAATGGGAATTTTTGTTTTTCTTATTTGGAAGAATCTCCTAGATCGAGGAGTTTCTGTTGATATAGCTAGAGGCTATATTATGACATTAATGGTTTTTATTCAAAATATTCATGTCTTAAATTGCCGCAGTGAAGAGAAGTCTTTCTTTGAAATTGGTTTTCGTGGCAATTACATGATTCCTCTCGTAATTATTGGTTCCATTCTATTGCAATTTGTAGTGATGGAAGTACCACTATTTTCAAAATATTTAAAAACAACTTCCATGCCACTTGCCCATTGTTTGATTTTATTTTGTTTAGCACTTGGTATCTTAGTAGTAGTAGAAATTTATAAATATATCAAAAGAATGAGAGAAAAAGGAAACTAAGAATAGTATGATAAAAAGGAAGTAGAAATACATCAAAAATTTCTTGTCAGAAAGCTGGTTTTATGTTATTCTGTATATAGATGAAGTAAATTTCATACAATAGAAAAGGATACATTTGGTAGTGTGAATCAAATGCAATCCCTTGAGGTTTTTGCATCTGAAATCAACAAGTGTTGAAATCAGATGCTTTTGCTATTTTAGGAGTAAAATAATCACTACTAAGAATAGGAGTAATATGATTACAAATTGAGAAAATTCTCTTATTGTCATAAATACCACCACCTTTCTATTATCTATTAATAAAGAAAGGGAAAGCATCTGATATTTTCAAATGTATCCATTTATATGATAGGGAACTCTCCTTTATTTTCACATCAGATTCCTATGAGAATAGTAAAAATGAATGTTATCGTTATTTTACTAACGTTAATTTACAAGGGATTTTTTTCTTCGAATATTAAGAAACTGACAAAGTCTCCCATATGATATAATAACGATCATGTTATGAAATGAGGGAAAATGATGCCATATGAAATGGAAGAGAATATTGCAATTTATGAAAAAGTGATTCAAGACCTTTGTCTTTTATACGAACATATTGGTATTGAAGATAATCCAATTCAAATTTATGAAACCTTTAGATATATGTATTTAAATCATTATTTATCTAGTGAATAGTTTTCTGATGAAATCTCTAGAGACTTTATTAATCTTGAATTAAAAGGGTATCTTCCAATGGATCTGGTAGGTTCCATGATTCTTGCAAACTATGGAGTTTGTAGACATACCACAGACTTTTTATCTCATATTTATAGTTATTTTGGCTATGATAATTCTTATCTTTTTACCTATCATCCTACTTTACACATAGAGGTAATGAATCACAGTAATCAATTTTTAACAAATTATCATGCTCAAAAATATATTGATCAAGCATTAGATGGTTTTGATTTGTTTTCGAAAAAGGAAATACATGATAGTATAATAATGAATACCATTGAGATTAAAATAGACTATCTTCCTTCCGTTGAAAAACTAAATCATGTAATGAATATTGTAAAAAGTAAAAAATATGAAAAAAGAGTTCATATCTTAGATACCAGATATCATGCCGTTGGAGAAAAAATAGACAGTCATACGATTAGACTAAATCATTTAGGTCTTACTCATACTGATTTTGTACAAAAAGAGTGCTCCTTTTTCACCTATTATGGTACAAGTTATCATAGAGGACGACATTTATTACATTCTTATGATACCGATATGAATTCGGATTTATTGCAGTCTATTATTTATCATGAACCAAAAGAAAGTGATACCGAATTTTTTCTAAATTTTAAAAAGAATCATCAAAAACAACTAAATAGGGTATCAGAAAATTTTAAGCAACTAATAAAAAAGACGTAGTCATAAAAAAATAAATATACCATTCTAATAAAATAGGTATCATACTGATAAAAACGTGTGATAAAAACTGATAAAAACGATGTCAATAATTTTTGAAAATGTCCTGAAATTTCCAAAACATCAACGGGAAAATA
>CAJUIY010000072.1 GCA_910586865.1 uncultured Bacilli bacterium | reverse complement strand
TAAAGTTCCATATATCGTGGTTAGATGTCATTTACACAGAATTTTTTACACACTCTTTCTTTATATCCAACTTTTTCCGAAAATTTCTCTAAATTCATCCATGGTTTTATTATAATGCTTCATAAAAGTAAGTTGTGCTATCTTTTTTAGTTTTAACATTTCTTTTGGATGATTGTGTAAATATTGATGTTGTTCTTCATTTAACCATATAAATAACCCATATTGCTCACTTTTAGGGCGATTTGCGACATTATTGAATATATGGTGTTTACAATATCCTTTAACTTTAATAGTCGAATATAGGGGACTTTTAGGCATAATAGATACATCATTGTAATATCTGTTACATTTGCCTTTTTTTGGTTTGTAGTGATATTCACTTTTAGTTTGTAATTTTTTATATTGTTTATATTCTTTGAATTGACAATTTCTGCAGTTGTCATAACTAATATTCTTTTTTAATTTATTGCAATAATAGTATATTGTTTTTTTCTTTTTTATTACTTTGGTTCTTGTTTTAAATTCTTTACAATTCATATCTTATCATTCCTTTGTGATAAGGTACTAACAATATGAACCGAATGCTTCATCTAAAAGTAAGATATCTGGTTTAATCGCAAGTGTTCTAATTAAGGCTGCTCTTTGAATGTAGTGAAGACACTTTTTTTATCTTTTTTCTCATTTTATATTAATTTGAAATGTTTTATTTTAGTTTAACTTTATTTTTTACAGAGTTATTTATTTTCGAGTTTGTGATTTTCATCTATATATTGATAGTTAAGTGCATTTTGATTTGATATAGCTGATTTTTTAGTTTGCCTTTCATATGACTTTCTAGCATCATTAGCAACTTGTCCACCACGCCTAGCAACATCTATATTTTCAGTTAATCCTTCTGGATGCTCAGATAGTGCTATATCACGAGTAGCAAGTTCTCCTAAATCTGCAAGAGCAACTTCTATATCAGTCATATTATCTCTTAAAGATTCTTTTCTTAAACCTTTGTAAGCTTTATATTCACAAGCTTTCATACCAGACCAACCTTTATATATTTCATTAGTAAGTATGGCATATTCGTGATTTTTTTCAATGCCACCATCTTTCCATACATCGGTTAGTTTTTTCCTTTCTTGAATACCTTTAATTCTTTTAGCAATCCAAGCTTCATCATACCCTTTAGCACGATAGGTATCTATTGCTCTTTGCATAGTTAGTGATGGATCAAACACTTCATCAATTCTTTCACTTCCTAAATGCGCTAACCACTGTTTTATAGGTTCTGCATTTTTGCTAGGAATAGATTCAATTATTCTAAACATTCCTTCAATATCACATACATCTGTATTATAATATTTCCCATCTGAAGATTTTAATTTCAGTTGGTGACAATTTGTCACCGACTCATTTCCTTCTTCTCTAAGACGTTGTTTTAGTTTGTTCCAGTATTTTCTGCCATCCTTACTCTCAGAAACAACACTAACTATATCAACTACACTAATATAGTATTTTTCATCATCTTTATCCCATACTGCTCTAATAGTTTCATTATTAAATATTTTGTTTATCAAGTGCATTTTATCTTGATTCATTTTTTATCACATCCTTTACTATATTTTTGTTATGTATTTAAGTAGAAAGAAAAAAATATCCTTCTACTTATATTATTATGAAAAACTTTACGATTTCCTTCTTTTTTTGAAAATTTTATTCAAAATTCCATTTAATTTGGATATTTCTTGTATTTGTATCCTCATTTACTTTACCAATATAGATTTTATCTATAAATTCATCAATAATAACTCTGTTTAATTCTTCTAACTTTTGGTATTTACTAAATATCTTTTCATTATTTTTTGAAGATTCTTCCTTCATTTTATAATAAGCTATTTCATTATTTATTGATTTAATCTGATTACTATACATGTCTTCATTTTTATTATAATCAGCAATTAAATCCTTAAATTGTTCTACTGATATAACTCCATTAACTTTATCTTCATAAAGACTTTTTAAATAATTTCTAGTTTTAGATATTTCTTTTTCGATTTGTTCTTTTTGTTTTTTTAGTGAGTTAATCTTATTGTTAAACCTATTAGTACTTTTTTTAGAATCTATACTTTCTAACTCTCTTTCATCATAGTATTCACTTATTTTACTATTGATTGCATCTAATACTAATCTTTCTAATTCATCATATCTAATTGATGATTTATTAATACAGTCATCGTAGCCATCGCGATTCCCAGAACAAACTAAATATTCATGTTTAGCAGAGTTCTTTTTCCTCATATAATGCTTACATTCAAGACAAAAAACTTTACCAGAGAATATATGAACACTACCAGTAGTTTTCATAGGCTTAGTTCGTTCTTTCATTGCAAGTTGTACTTTATTAAATGTTTCTTCATCAATAATTGCTTCGTGAGTATTCAAAATTTTAACCCATTCACTTTTATCTTTATTCTTAATTTTGTGATTTTTATAACTAACAGTAGTTCTTTTTCCTTGTATTAAATGTCCTAGATATAACTCATTTGTTAAAATAGTTTTAATAGCATTTGTACTCCATTTTATTTCTTCTCTAGGTCTATCGCTAATTACATTTAATTTAATTCCTTTTTGATACTTATATAGAGAAGGGCAAGGTATATTTTTACTATTTAAATATTTAGCAATACCAGTAAATCCGAGTCCCGTCAGATATAAATTAAATATATCTTTAACAATCTCGCTAGCTATTTCGTCAACTACTAACTTATTATTATCTTCACTAGATACCTCATATCCGTAGGAAGCAAAAGGGGAGATAAATTCTCCTTGTTTCATCTTAGAATTAAAAGCACTTCTTATATTGTTAGAAACATCTTCTAAATACCATTCATTAACCAAGCCATTTATTTGCCTTGATTTTTTATTACCTAAAACTAGAGTATCAGCATTATCAGATAAACCAATAAATCTAATATTCCATTCCTTAAATTTATTATTAATATATTTTTCAACGATTTCCATATCTCTAGAAAACCTTGATTGACTTTTGCATAATACAATATCTAGCTTTTTGTTTTCACAATCTCTAATTAATCTTTCAAATTCTGGTCTGTAAGTTCCAGCACCTGATAAATCTTCATCAGAATATTCATCTACTAAAACAAATTCAGGATGCTTACTTATATAATCTATCAGCATATTTCTTTGATTTTTAATAGATTCACTATCATCATCTTTATTAACTTTATCTCTATCTTCATTAGATAATCTTAAATAAATACCAACTCTTAATATTTTCTTGTTTAGGGCACCCTCCATTTCATTCATAACTATTACCTCCATTCATAAGGCAATAATTAAGTTTAAAGTTAAACTTATAACCAATACTATTATAACATTTATTTATAAGCATTAATACTTGATTCCATAAGCTCTATAATTCTATATAACTTTTTATTAATTATTTCTTTTAACTTAGTATCAGTTAGATTTTCTGGGACAATATCAATAATATTGTATTGCATTTACATACCCCTTTCACATATTATGTCTGAGAGATAAAAAGGCTTTTGTAATTAATTTTTTGTAAATTATTCTTCATATTATCAATCCTCCATTCATTACTTAATCTAAAATAATATTTTTGGTACATTTTTATCCTAAAAGGCTAATTTATATAATTTAATATTTATATTAATTTTTTATTTATGATTACAAAGTCTTTTTATTAAAATATTAAGATTTAAATACTACATACTTATTTCAAATTTAT
Organism: uncultured Bacilli bacterium; assembly: GCA_910586865.1. Taxonomy (GTDB): domain Bacteria; phylum Bacillota_I; class Bacilli_A; order RF39; family UBA660; genus UMGS995. Next base: position 1,718 of record CAJUIY010000072.1, on the reverse strand, counting down.
CGTTTTTATCTTTTCTATAGTGTTCATATTTATGATTTACGTTATCAGCATAGCAACTCATAATGTCATAGTTAATTTCTTCATCATTTTTAAAGTGAAGGCCTAACTTATGACCTAGAGCTCTGCAAATTTTATTACAAAATTTAAACATTCTTTCCTTAAAGTTACTCAATGTTTCTTGAACTTCGTTAACCTTAGCTTCTAATCTTTCAATAATAGAATCTTTTTCTTTTATTACTTGTTTTTGTTTAGAAATGGTTATTTCTTGTTCATAGATTTTTGTATCTCTTTCCTTAATAGCACGACCATCTTTTAGTTTCGAATTTTCAGTTTGAAGATTTCCTAGCCTTTTAGTAAGTTCATCAAGCAATACATCTTTTTGTTTTATAACATTCTTATTGCTAGAATTTTCCTTTTGCATTTGTTTAGAATAATCAATCAATTTATTAATACCATCATCTTTATATCCGATAACTTTTCTTTTTACAGGATTTAGAATTTCATTTGAATTAAATTCTGATATTTCTTTTGAAGTTTGTAATTCGACTTCGTTTAATTTTCTATTCTTTTCAAATTCTATCTTCATATCATTAATTTGTTCATTTAAGTCTTCAAGTTCTTTTTCTGCTTTTGTTTTATGATGCTTATTATCTCCAATATTTCCGCGAAAAAGATTATAACCTTTATCAGTAATATACTTATTATAATCATCTTGGATTTTAGCATAGGACGTTTTTCCACCTAATGATTTCCAAAACTGATCACAATTTAAAAACTTTCCTGTTTCAATTTTAAAAATATTTTTACCATTCTCATCTTTCTTTTGAACTGGATACATCTTTTTATTACCTTTTTTATCAATGCCTTCACGATAAATTATGTTTCCATTAGTATCAGTCTCAAATACTTTTCTTTTGACTTCATTAACAACAGGAAGAAAATAAAAGTGTAGGTGAGGAGTATCTTCGTCATAATGAACTTCAGCATAAACTACATTATCTTTACCAACAAGGTTTTCTAAAAAACTATAACTATCTTTAAAATATTCTTTTACTTTCTCAGATATATCATCGTCGGATTTAATATCAGGTACTAGAATAGGCTTACCTTTATCTTGCCCGACTTGATGTCTTCTACCGCTATCTTTAAATTTCATTCCCAAACTTTCAAAAAATTCTTTTCCACTTGTAACGATAGCACCATTTAATAAATTAGTATTCTTGCCATCATTATAATATATTTTATTATCATTTAATTTAGAATAGACTTGTTCTTGTAAAGTAGGCTTAGTTAATGGTACATAACTATAATTAAATATAGTTCTTTCATGATCATAATTACCTGTACCTTTTCTTCGAACTAATTCTATACCAAGTCCTCCTAAATCACTTGCTTTATATTTATTTTCAAATCTTAATACTTGATTTCCATCATACATTTATTACCTCCTTGTCTTATCTTTTTAGTATAAAGGTCTATTTATTGACCTATCTCACTAGGGCATAGCCCAATAGTGAGTTTAAGGAGACCTTAAAAATCTCATTGCTTGTTTTTCGTAAATGATTAAAAATCATAAACTGCAAACAAGATTAATTAAACGATATACTATATCTTTTAATTAATAATAAATGAATTCGTTATCGCCACTTTCATGAGTTACCTCACAAAACTTGCTAATAGAAGTCAATACCTAAATTCATATTTTTTATAAAATGTAT
>CAJUIY010000071.1 GCA_910586865.1 uncultured Bacilli bacterium | reverse complement strand
TATTATAAGTCTTTAATAACTATCTTGTTTTTAATTCATTATTTTGTCCTGAAAACAAACCTTTAGGTAGAAATATGGCAATATGTAGTTAAATGAAAGATAATAATAAGAAATTGTTTATAATTTTTTATACTATGGAGTATATTATAATTATAATAGATTTTAGTATTTGTAATATTAACTAGTTTTTGATATAATAATATCGAAAGGAAGTCCACTATGAAAAATTATGAAGTAGGGAAAGTGGTTACAGGAAGTGTTACTGGTATAGAAAAGTATGGTTTTTTTGTCAAATTAGATGAATACTATAGTGGTTTAGTACATATATCTGAAATATCGGATGAATTTGTAAGAAATATTGCTGATTATGTTTCTGTAGGAGAGACTATTAAAGTAAAGATTTTAGAAATTAATCATAATGACCTTCAAGCAAAACTAAGTATAAAAAATATAGGGTATAGAGCAAAGTATAAAAGAAAAAATAGGATTATTGAAACACCAAATGGATTTCATACTTTAAAAGAAAATTTAGATTTATGGATAGAAAAGAAGGTAAAAGAAATATCAAAATAGGATGAAAATATAAAAAAATTAAAATCGGTATTGACAAAAAAAAAATTAACTGGTATATTTGATAATGTCAACTGGTGATTTGGGCGATTAGCTCAGTTGGTTAGAGCACCTGCCTTACAAGCAGGGGGTCATAGGTTCGAGTCCTATATCGCCCACCATTATGCCGAAATAGCTCAATTGGTAGAGCAACTGATTTGTAATCAGTAGGTTCCGGGTTCAAGTCCTGGCTTCGGCACCATTTTTTTTGGAGAGGTAGCGAAGTGGCTAAACGCGACAGACTGTAAATCTGTTCCTTCGGGTTCGATGGTTCGAATCCATCTCTCTCCACCACTAAATTTTGCCTCGTAGCCAAGTGGTAAGGCATCAGACTTTGACTCTGACATGCGTTAGTTCGAATCTAACCGAGGCAGCCATATATATTTTATATTTTGTGATCTGTTAGCTCAGTCGGTAGAGCATTTGACTTTTAATCAAAGGGTCATGAGTTCGAATCTCATACAGGTCACCATTGCCTGAGTGGCGGAATTGGTAGACGCACAGGACTTAAAATCCTGCGAGATTCAACCCTCGTGCCGGTTCAAGTCCGGCCTTAGGCACCAATGGAGGAATACCCAAGTCTGGTTGAAGGGGTCGGTCTTGAAAACCGAAAGGTCGTGCAAGCGGCGCAGGGGTTCGAATCCCTTTTCCTCCGCCATTTTATTAATATTTATTTGGAGGAATACCCAAGTCTGGTTAAAGGGGCTTTAATTATTTTATTAAAGTAGGTCACCTTTGGTGGCACAAGTGGTTCAAATCCCTTTTCCTCCGCCATCTTATCGCGGGATAGAGCAGTCCGGTAGCTCGTTGGGCTCATAACCCAGAGGTCAGAGGTTCAAATCCTCTTCCCGCAACCAATTTGGTTCCATGGTGCAGCCGGTTAACACGTCTGCCTGTCACGCAGAAGATCGCGGGTTCGAGTCCCGTTGGAACCGCCATTATGGCTTCATAGCTCAGTCGGTAGAGCAAGGGACTGAAAATCCCTGTGTCGCTGGTTCGATTCCCGCTGGAGCCACCATTATAATGTTAATTAATATATATAGATAAATCTAGTTGGTGAAATTGACATGCGCTCGTAGCTCAGTTGGATAGAGCGTTTGGCTACGAACCAAAAGGTCAGGGGTTCGAATCCCTTCGAGCGCACCAGAATCGGGAAGTGGCTCAACTTGGTAGAGCACTACATTTGGGATGTAGGGGTTGCAGGTTCAAATCCTGTCTTCCCGACCATTATGAGTTTCACTCCAAACTTTTGGAGTTTAACATATGAGAAATCGTTTGAATATAAAGGAATTCAAGCGATTTTTTGTTTTAAAAAAATGGTAAAAAAATTATGAGTTTTTTAGTAGAAAATTTATGTAAAAATGACAGTTTCGAGAAAAAAATATCAATAATGTGCAGTTTTAATAATGCAAAATGTATTTTTACACAAGGTAAAATATTAGGTGTTGAAAATACCAATATTAGTTTTATTGAACCCCACAAAGTAGATGTTACTATAAAAGGGAAAAAGTTAATATTGATATACTTTGATAAAGATAACTTATTCTTATATAATCGAACCATGCCTATAACTATAAAACAATTAGATACTTTGCTTAAGGCTATTAAGAGTATGGAGTCTTAATATGTCTAAAAGGAGAGCAAAGATGAGTAAAATTGATATTAACCATAAATTTTGTAGTTATGAGGTGGCGTGTAAGTATGCTGAAAAATTGAAAGCAGCAATCGAATATATATGTAAAGTTGGTAAATATAAATGCGAGGGAGTAATTGGAGTTAGTAACATCATAGGAAAATCAGTTAAAGATTACTATTATGGAAAAACCGGAAAAGTTGGTAAACCTCCGATTATAAGAGAAGTAGAAACAGATGACGATAAAATCAAAGAGCTTAATTATGGAGTATTAGGGGAAAATGGAGAACTTGGTAATGTTTATAATGGGTGGCATTTGCACGTTTTAATAGTATCTTGCCCTGGAGAAACAGTAAGACAGAAGATTAAAAAATATATCAATAAAAATTGGTGGGATATACCTAGATTATATCCAAGTGGGCTTGATCCTAATTATTTAGATGAGATTATTAAAAATAAGGAACTTGATAAAGAAAGAAAAAAAGAACAAGAAATTTTAGAAGAAACACAAGAAAAAGAGCCTAAAAAAGATAATAAAAAAGAAAAGAAAAAAGTCTATAATAGTGATTGTGATACAGGATACGCAGAATATATCTTCAAGCAATCAGAAAGTTTGTTTTTTATAAATGTTAACTATACTGTTATGACTAAAAAAGAACTGAAAGAATATGAAAAAGAAATAGAAGAAATGTTAAAAAAAGAGGTTGATTTTGGGGAATATATTTCCTTTGATAAAAAGCCTAGTATAAATTTAAAAAAATTACATGAAGAGCGGATAAGACTTAATACTTTATTTCACTACGGGTCTTTTTCTTGTGCCGAAAAATCGAAAGAAGAGCAATATTATAATGAAATGCTAGACTATTATAAGCAGTTTCATGAAGAACACACTAGAAAATTTGAAGAGGAAAAGCAAAAGCGAAGATTAAAAGCAATCAAGCAAAATGTAGAAAAAAGAAAAAGTGAAAATGGGTAATTAAGAATAGAAAAATTGTGAGCATGAAAAATATTGTATTCTATTATTTTATAATGATTTGTGATATTAGAATCGATTAGAAAAAACTACTATATAATTAACAACATATAACTATATAATATTAAAAAAAATATAATTTTTATTTTTAATACTTATCATCAAAATCTAAAAAAAAAATCTTAATAAAATTTTTAAATCAGTCTAGATGGGTGGTAAAGAATAATGTTATGTACTAGGAAATATATACGGATATATAGTCGATTAAGCAACTTTTGAATAACTTGTTAGAATATGTATGTTAAGAATGTTTAAAGAGTAGAAAAACTTAAGTAAACTAGGTAATTTCTCAAAAACATTACCGTAACTCATGATTATTCATAGTTTATTTAATCGTATACAGTAGTTTTTAATTAAATCATATAAATATGTTGATTTGCCTAAAACTCAGTAAATTTCAAAGTTTACGAATGAATTTGAAAATATTAGAAATTAGAAAGAAGTGATAAAAAATGAAAAATGAACTAAAATGTGATGAAATAAGAGATTTCATAAGAGAAAATATGTTAACTAGAGCGTTGATTTTCGCTGATAGACAAGGAGATAAGAAAGCAACAAGTATAATCAGGAGTACGGTTCAGCAACTATATAAATTGAATTCCCCCGAGGCTCTCATAAGATATTATAAAAATATTGTTAGGTGTGGTACTCCAAAATTTAAATATATATCTAAGTATTTGTGTGATAGAAAAATTATGAGATTAGAGGATATTGAAGATGAATTTAATAAGAAGTTTAATAAAAAGTGGTTAAAGAAGTAAAAATAAGTGAAAAGTTAGAAATATACTGATTTTCTAATTTTTTTTATGAGTGATTTACTATAACACATGATTATTCATAGTTTATTTAAGCATATACAAGCGATTTTGATTAAATCATATAAATATGTTGATTTGCCTAGAACTCAGTAAATTTCATTGTTTACGAGAGAATTTACTATATGGAGTGATTTTAATAAAGAAAAAGAGATAACTATTTCTTGTTAATAATTATCTCTATATTATGTATTTTACAGATTTGTTTTAGTGTTTCTGTATAGTATCTGCACTTTCCTGTCTCATAATCTTGTATTGTTCTTTTCTTTTTATTGATTGATTTTGCAAATTCTTCTTGAGTAAGTCCAGTCCATTCTCTAATAATACGGATGACTTCATTAGGTTCATAATCGTTAAAATTTAATCTCATGTCCTATACACCTCCGTAAATATCGTAAATTATTGACTGTAAATTCGTTGACAATTATATCATTTTCAGGGTATAATTAGTGTGAAAAGCACGTTAGCGACGTGCTTGTATGGTAACTATTTTATGATTTAAAGTAAGGAGTTGATTTAAAAGTGGATATAGGTTTCAATGTATATTTGGTTTTAGATGAGTTAAGGAAAAGAAAGAAAATATTTCGTGATGAGAATGATTTTAGACAGGAGTTAGTTGATACTATACAGGATATGTATGATAATGTTCGAGTTAAAGTAGAATATCCAGCACCTTTTAATACTAAAAAAGGAATAGATATTGTTGTAGTTATGGATAATGAGTATTATCCTATTGAGTTGAAATATAAAAGGAAATCATTTAAAGGTATTGTAGATAATATAGAATATGATTTGCCTAGTGATAATGCTCAGAATGAAAACTGCTATCGTGCTGTAAAAGATATTAAAAGAATAGAAGATTTTAGAGATAACGAGCCATTGTTTAAAAAAGGTTATACGGTGTTTTTAACTAATGATTTATCTTATATGAATAAACCAAGAGAAGACTCTCAGTATATGGAGTTTTCTGTTCACGAAAATTCAGTAAAAACAGGTACTTTAAATTGGAAAAGGGAAACTCCAAAAAATGGTTTTGAAGAACCTATCACATTAAAAGGAACTTATACTATGAATTGGAAAGAATATAGTAATTTAAATAATGAAAAATCAGGAACTTTTATGTACCTAATAAATGAAATAGATAAGTAACTGGTTTTTAGCCAGTGTGCTTATCTATTTTTTAGATTATAATTATAGAAAGAAAGAAGTGATTTAAAAATGAATATTTTAATAGGAATAGGAGCATGGATTAAAACCCATATAGTAGCCTCAATTGTAATTGGTACAGTTGTAGTTAGTGGTGCAGTAGCAACACCAATTATAGTTAATAATATGAAAGATAATGTAAAGGTTGAAGAAAAACAAGAAAAAGTCCCAAGTAAAGAGGAAGAAAAAATAAATGAAGATGAAGAACAACTAGATGAAAAAGAAGAGAAACCTGTTGAAGAAAATAAAGAATCAGTTAATGATAATAAAAGTAATAAAGAAGATAAAAATCAATCAAAGGAACAACCTAAGAAAAATAATAGTAATAAAACAGAAAACAGTAATAAGGTAGAAAATAATA
>CAJUIY010000070.1:5267-5703 GCA_910586865.1 uncultured Bacilli bacterium | reverse complement strand
AAGAATCAATCAAATAGATTAATAATTTCTATAAGATTGATTATACGAGGAATGTGTTGTTTAAAAAGTTGAAACAAATACAGTGCCAAGGACCTAATATGAATAATTGTTATGTAATTGGACCAACAGGACCAACAGGTCCAAGAGGTCCAGCCTCTACAACAATTAAAGTTAATTCAACATCTACAGGTGCACCAGGAACCAATGCTATAGTGACAAATAGTGGTACAGAAACAGATGTGCTTTTGGATTTTGTAATTCCAGCAGGAGTAACAGGGCCAGCACCTTCATTTACTATAGGATGTGTAATTACAGGAGCTCCAGGAAGTCAAGCATCTGTAAAAATAACACCTATATTTTAATATTTTAGTGAAAGGAAGAGATTGTATATGGATGAAAGTCCAAGTGGGTATATTTTAGATTTTGTCATTCCAGC
>CAJUIY010000070.1:0-5167 GCA_910586865.1 uncultured Bacilli bacterium | reverse complement strand
AGGAGCAACAGGGCCAGCAGGAGCAACAGGGCCAGCAGGAGCAACAGGGCCAGCAGGAGCAACAGGGCCAGCACCAACTTTATCGATTGGTACCGTAACTACAGGTGCACCAGGAACCAATGCGAGTGTTACCATTACACCAGTATCCTAGGGAGTCTAGCTTATGAATCCATCTAGTTATCAATTGAATTTTACGATACCACAAGGACCAACAGGTCCTAACTTTGGATTAAATGCATATGGTGGACGCTATCATAATACAGGAGGAAATATATCTTTAGGAATCGGAACGCCATCACAGATACCTCTATCACTTACCATGCCTAATCAAAATACAACTTATGTGGCAACCAATAGTATTACGGTAACAGAGGCAGGGGTATATGAAATTAATTATTCATCTACTCTATCAGTAGCTTTAGGAACAACTCTGACTCTAGCCGTTCGTTCAAATGGAACTAATATTCCTACCACAGTAATTTCAAAAGCATTATCAGTTGGTACAGGTTCTTTATATAGTGGTAGTGTTATTACTAATTTAACAGCTGGTAGCGTTATCGATATGGCAATTTCTGCTTTAATAGCAGTCGGTGTAACATTGGGAAGTGGTGTTAATTCTATTCTTACCGTAAAAAGAATCAATTAAAATAAAAAGGCAAAAATATTATATTACTTTGTCTTTTTTATACGAGGAATTTACTAAAAAAAGATACTTTTGTGATGGTTTGAATTCAATCTTGTTGTGAATACGAATTGCTTCTTTAGAAAAATAAAAAAAACTATGAGATAATAAAATTCTATAAAACCAAATTTTTCTAGTGAATTGTATATCGATGTTGTAGTATAATATAATAAAATAAGATATAGTCAAGAAGTGGTGGGGTTATGTATTCAGATGAAATAGAAAAGTTACTTCAAAAGAAGGGGAATTTAATTACAAGAGAAGATTATACTACGGCTTTTAATCCTAATATAAGTACTCAAATAAGCTGGATATATTATAATAATAATAAAGATGTTTTTTCTGTTGCTACAAAAGATGGCTACTATTTCCATTTTCAAATCGCAAAAGAGCAAGCCATTGAACAAAAACCAGTTGTTAAAGTCAAAAAAGTGTAAATCAGATATATATTTATTTTACAGAAATAGAAAAGGTGCTACAATAGATTTGGTGGTAAGATGTCAAAAATTTTAACCTTTGTATACATATTTTATATAGGAAGTAGTTTTGGATGGCTATTAGAACTTTTCTTTCGTAGAATTGTTCATAAGAAATGGATAAATCCTGGTTTTTTAGTTGGTCCTTATTTGCCAATTTATGGGTTTGGGCTTTGCATGTTAACTTACAGTTATTTCTTATTTTCTCATAGCACTCTTTCTTCTTTTTTTATTATTATATTGATGGGAATACTAATGACAATCATAGAATTAATTGGGGGTCTCCTATTTCAAAAAGAGGGTATTAAATTATGGGATTATAGTGATCAATTTGCCAATTATAAAGGCATTATCTGTCCGTTATTTTCTTTCATTTGGACTATTTTAGGAGGTTTTTATTACTATGTAGTAGCACCACATATGGTAAAGGCTCTTGAATGGTTTTCTAATAATTTATCTTTTTCTTTTATTTTAGGCATTTTCTTTGGTATTATTATCATTGATTTTATTTATTCTACTAAGCTTTTAGTAAAAATTAGAAACTTTGCAAAAGATAATAACATTGAAGTAAAATATGAAGAATTTAAAAGTTATATTAAAAAACAACAATTAGAAAGAAAGGAAAAGTATTCTTTTCTCTTTCCTTTTAAACAAACAAATCCACTTCATGAGTACTTAAAGAAATATAAGAAAGCGACAAAGAAAAGACAATGACAATTTATCAATATATAAGAACTTATGGAAAATATACATTAAAAGAAAAAGAATTTAATGAAGTGGATAATGTTATTTTCTCTTGTCTTTCTTATTTGGATTTTGAATGTCAAAATATCACCTTAAAGGAAGCAGCTGAAATTTATTTTAGTAAGAATCCTAACAAAGGTATTAAGTATAATATTGCAGCTTTAAGAAATGCAATTAGAGTGTTAGAAAATTGTATGAAAGAAAACCGATATAAGGATATTAAAATCATTCACTATAAAAAAGTGTATACCAAAAAAACACAATTTCAGGCAGTTAGTTTTTTACTTGATACGGATTTAGTTTATGTTTCTTTTTCTGGTACCAATCATTTAATTAGTGGCTGGGAAGAAGATTTTGTCATGGCTTATCGTTTTCCCGTGGAAGCTCAACGTTTAGCTATTTACTATTTGAATAAGAATTATTTGTTTTCAAATCAAAAGTTAATTATAGGTGGTCACTCTAAAGGTGGGAATCTAGCGATTATTTCAGCTATGTATACGATATCTTTTATAAGGAAAAAAATAATAAGAATATATAGTAATGATGGTTTAGGAATCACAAAAGAACAATTAGAATCTATCAATTACCAGAAAATAAAGAATCGAGTAGTAAAAATAATACCAGATTATTCTGTAGTAGGCTTACTTCTTTTTAGTGATTCTTATAAAGTGATTCAATCTACTAATAAGAGTATTCTTTCTCATAATCCAAATAGTTGGAAGGTGGAAAGAGGTCATTTTATTGATAAAAATTTATCTAATTTTAGCATTATAGTAGGAAAATCATTCGAAGTTTGGTTAGATAAATACGATAGGGAGGAAAAGAAAAAGTTTGTAGAGTGTCTTTTTGATGTTTTTAGAAAGTTAGAAATTGAAAGTTTGAATGATTTTAAACAGAAAAAGAAGTTAGTATTTAATATGATTATAGAATCAAGAAATGTAGATGATATCGTCAAACAGATGTTAAAAGATTTAGTAGATACTATTGGAAAATGTTATTTGGAATACCATAAAGATCAGAAGGCAAGAAGAAAAGGAAAATAATTTTCTTTTTTTGGTATTCATACTAAATAAAGAGAAGCCTTAAATATAATAATATAAAAAAAAACGTATTGGAATACGCTTTTTTTATTGATATAGTTCTTGTTTTAATAAATCTAAGTTTTCGTTCATTAAGGAGATATAATCTTTTCCTTCTTCTCGGTCACTATCTGTGATAACATCTAGTCGATTTAATTCCAAAGCTTTTATTTTAGGATTATTTTGTAAAACTAATTTCGCTTGATCGGTTAATTTTGTTCCCTTAAAGTTGTAAATATAACTTACTAAGTTTTTAGCAATTAGTAAATTAATTTCATAGATTTCCTTTTCGGTCGTATCACTATCTAGGCAGTAGACAGTAAGCCCAAATTTTTCTAGTAATTTTAAGGCAGAATCCGAAGTAACAATAATCTTATTATCTGTATTTTCAACAGTTAGTCGGTAATCGGCATCTAATTCAGATAGTTGGATTTTAAGATTGTTATAGGCTTCATCGACCTCTTTTGATAAATACGTACTAGTAATATATTCTTTTAATCCAAGGCGTACATTTTGTGCCATCATAAGAAGTGAAGAGGGGTTTAACCAAAGTTCTTCCTTGGAATAATCCGTCTCTAATACATAAGAGGTATCAATAATTTTTAAATCACTATTTCGATCTAGTAAATCAATGGCTAAATCTCTTTCTTTTTCTACTAAACCAGTATAAATAAATAGTCCCATGTCAGCAAAGTGATTTTTCTGTGTTTTGGTAAAATTATAGTTACTGATATCTACACCATCGGGAAAGATTTGGTTTATGCTTGCGTGTTTACCATATAATTTATCTACAATATATTCATTTGGATAATTGGTTACGGCAATATCAATATCATCCATATCATCTTGTTTACAACCAGTTGTAAATAAAGTAATACCAAAAATTATGAATAAAAATACGATTTTTTTTCTTTTCATTTTTTTCTTCCTTTCACTACAGGATCATATCCGCTAGTACCTAGGGGATTACACCTTATTATTCTTTTGATTCCTAAAAAAACTCCTTTTATTGTACCATATTCATTTATCGCTTCTATCATATAATTAGAACAAGTGGGAATATGACGACAAGCATAATGATGATTACCAGGAATTTTTTGATAACATCTTATTAAAAATAGAATAAATCTTTTCATTTTTTCACCATCTACCTAAGTTTACTATAATTTTCGTAAAATGGCAATTCATGAGAAAAGAAAAAAGCATGATTGACATACTCTTATTATTTTTTTGATAAACTTTTAACTCGGATTTGGTGAATATCATTTGGATAGATACTGTCAATGGCATCGGATAGTTTTACTTCTTGTGTAAATTTTCGAAAACCTTTGTTAATGAATAATTTGCTGTTATAAAAATCTGTTATACCGCGACAATTTTTTGGAAAAAGTGTCCAGTAAGGTCCTAGTAGTCCATGATGTCCCATAAATGGTTCTATAAAAGAGGGGGTACAACCATTATGCGTATGGCCACTGATAAATAAATGATAGTTTTTAAGACTTTCTTCTTTTGTTAATGTTTCCATAGTAATAAATTCAGGGTTATGTACTAGCATTACATTAAATAAGGTATCCTTACTAGGAATTAATTTTGAGTTTTTAAAATCTTCAATAAAAGCATCCATTTTTTCCTTTTTCTTTTTTAAATAAGTTCCTAAAGTTGGATCAAATCCAGTAAACTGAATATTATCCAATATAATACTTTTGTTATCTAATGGATATACGTTAGTATGTCTTTCTAATTCGTAGAACCAATCCATATCAAGACCATCCCGTTCGGCCTCTTTTTCATGATTGCCAACGGATAATATAGTTGGTGCGATAGACCCAAGATTTTTTACTAGTTCATCGATATTTTGAAGTGGCGTGTTTTTGGATTCAATTAAATCTCCAGATACTAAAATGTAGTCAGGTTCTAATTCTTCCACACAAGATAATAACTTGGTATATTGAGATATTCTTTTCTCTTTCCCATCATCATGAATATCACTAAGACTTACCATATTAATATCACAATCAAAAAGAGAATAAATCATGTTAGTATTTAATTTGATTTTACTCAAGGGAATCCCTTCATTCTAATGGAGTATGATACTATAGGCCGAAGAAAAAGTCAAGAAGTCTCGACTTGCTACAGTAAAATAGAATAAATTTTCTTCGCAATCAGATTTGATATAATTAATATAA
>CAJUIY010000069.1 GCA_910586865.1 uncultured Bacilli bacterium | reverse complement strand
AACAATTTTTAAGCTTTTTTCAAAAAACTATTGACTATTCATAGTTGGTCTCCTTTTCTTAGAAAATTATACCACATCCATTATTTTTTTTGTAATTTTTTATTGGTAGAGACTTTCTGATACATTGGACTTAATAATTTTAGAGCTTTCATTTTGTCTTTACCACTCATTAAGTCTCTTTCTGCAATTTGGAAATAATTTTTTATATTTTTTCTACAATTACTTGTTAGTATTAAATTTCTATTAGCTAATATTTTAATAGCATCTTCATGAGAAAGATTTTCAATCTGAACATGACCTTCATCTTTTATAATTTCATATATAAATTTTAAAGAAAGATTTTCTGATTTCATTAAATTTGTATCTAACTGTTTTTGTATCTCCATAAATCTTTCACATTTTCTTTTCATATTTTTTGAAATATTTTCACCTTTCTTTTGATAATAATCTAATACTTGCGTATTATTAATACCATTTTCTTTGCGTATTCCTCTTTTATACTTCTCTACTGCCATTAATACATCATAAAAGCTTTCATGAATATAAGATTCGTTTGTTTCTAAATGAAGTTTTTCTTTAATCTCTTGTGCTGTATACTTTTTGTTTCCCGCTTCTCCTGATAGCATTTGGTATATCTTTATTATTAAATCATTATTATAATAATAAAGAGGTAAATCTGTTTTTTTAATTACTTCTCTAGCATAATCAAAATCAAACTTAGTGGCAACGATTTCATCCTTTAATATTTCTAAAACATTCATTTTCAATCTCATAATCTTCCAATAAGCCTGATTAAAACTAATCCCTAACTTCTTAGATATTGATTCAATAGAGTATTTTTCTTTGTAATACATTTTTAGCAATCTTCTATCATATTCACTAAAATATTTTTCTACTTTTTTGATATCTTTCTCATAATCATATTGATTAGATACTTTTTTTCCATCTTGATATTTTTTTATGGTCAAAATTGCTTTATCATATGCCACTTTGATTTTTCTAGTAGATTCCTGATATTTTTTTGATAACTCCTTTTCTGTTTGATAAGAATATCCTGCTATTTCATTTAGACTTCCTATAATATCCTTTTCTTTTTCATTAATCGGCAAATTCTTATCACTAAATATTTTTTCTAACTCTTCTCGTGGAATGATTCCATACTTTGGTCTAAGGAATCCTATTTTTCTACGCCTTATTTTATCATCAATAGATTGCTGTTTTTTAGAAGCATAATTATTGGATAAAGCCAAGATAGAATTTAATTCTTTTTGTGATAATGCTTCGCCACTTAAATTATATCTAGATTTTATACCATATTTTAATGCTAAAAGTTGCTTATCTTTCTCTGATAAAACTGATTCAGAAGGATGTTTATTTACCTCTTCTATGTAATCTTCTATTGATATGGATGGACATTTTAAATATAAGTATTGTTCATAAAATTCTTTGTTTATATAATTAATTTTTGCTTGTGATATTTGATATTTATTTTCAATTTCTTTGATAGAAGTCAAATTTAAAAATCTTTCCTTTAAAATCTTCTTTTCTAAATCTGAATAATGATTTTGATTTGCAACAGTTTCAATATCCTCTTCTGATATTAATTCTGGTATGGATACTCCATATTGATAAAGTTCGCATCTAAAAAAGGCATTAAAAATAACATTTTTAATAGTCGATTCGTTTATCTTTTTTTCTCTTAAGTTATTCATCTCTTTCACTATTTCTTTATACTTCTTTCCATCTAGATACATAGATAGTGCCTTTCTTGCATCCTCTGTAAAATCATATTGACTACAATTAATATAATGTTTATATAAATTCTTATTTTCATCTATAAAATCTTCTCTGGTATCATCAACAATATGGTAATATTTTTTTAACACTTTTATTCTTAAATTAAAAGTTTCACTATTTAACTTTTTATAGGTGGTATGATATTTTTTTGATAAATATTCTAAAGATACTTTTTTTTGATTGACACCATAATATTGAAACATAAGATCCTGTTCTCTTGAATCTAATAAATTTGGATACTGTGTTACCACTTCTTGTAATTGGAAGGAGGTTAATTGATTACCAAAGTAAGAATCAATTTGAAACTTTTTTCTAATCAAACAGTTGATTAGGCTCTCTACATTACATTTTGGAAAAAATGATTGACCATCCTTTGTAAATAATATCATTTTTAAATCTTCTTGTTGCTTATCTGTCAATAAAAATTCGTAATCTTTATAAAATTCTCGTAGTTGATTTGGAGAAAACAATTTTTTTCCTTTCTTTATATAACCTAATTGATTTAATGTTAATTCTCTTTCTATCTGATCTTTTTGATAAAATTTGAGTATTTCCTTATTTTTACAAAAATATCGATCAATTAACTTTCTTTTAGGTAAGGAAAGTCGTTGATAGTATTCCATATTTTGAATATCTCCTAAATTTAGTCTTTTAAAATAATCATCTAATTTTTGAAAATTGATTAAGTCTTTATAATTTATTTTAATATCCAAATTCAATATTTGAGAAATAGTGTATCTTTTTCTATAAGCTAAAATTAATTTTTCTAATATCTCCTCTTTATTATATTGTGAAAAAATATTCATTACATATAATTTTGTTTCTTTTAATTGACTTGGATTTAATCCTAATAGATTACAATACGGATTATCATTCTTATTTCTAACAATAGAATACAATAAGTAATATTCTTCTTTTGTTAATTTACTTTTTAATTCATTTAATACAATGATATAAGAAATTGGTAATGGATCTAATTCTTCGTAATAATGAATATTATTTTCTGTTATTTTCTTTAATCCAGTGCTTAATATATTTTTTATTTTTATCTCTTTTTGTCTTATTCCCTCCCCTGTTAATCCAAATTCTTTCCCTATTTTTTCTCTAGTAAAGGGAGAGTCTACTAAATAACGATAATATATAATGTAGTATTCTTCTCTACTTAATAGTTCGTTACATTTGTTTTTTAATATCATTAAATCATATTTGTTATCAATTTGGTCATATGCCTTTTCCTCTTGGGGAATAAAATTAACTAACTCTGATTGAGCTTCTTCTGTATCCACCTTCCTGTCTAATGAAAAGATATGTTTTTTATTTTTTACCACTTCTTTTAAATTATTTAATTGAGAATCCTTAATATCCAATTCGCTTTTTATTTCTTCGTCTGTTGGATTTCGGTTATATTTTTTATAATATAAAGCACAAAACTTATTATATTTACCAATTAGAACTTGGACATTTTCAGGTATTCGAATTGTTTCTTCCTTTTCATTTATTTCCTTTTTAATGCTTTTTTCTATTGCACTTCCAACGTAACTAGAGAATTTCACTTTTCTCTCCCTATCATATCCATCAATTGCCCTCATTAGAATAATTACATTTTCGTTAAATAAATCCATTAAAGTCATATTTTGTACTATTTTTTTATATTTATGAGCAAAAAATAAACATAGACCATAATTATGTTGAATTAACTTTTGTTTTGCTTCTTGATTATGTTTTTTTTGATATTCTTCTAATAATTTATCTATTTCTTTTTCTGTTAACACTGGATATTTTTTTATTTCTTCTAGTATTATTTTATTAAAACTCTCCATTTATACAACCTCTCCCACCAACAAATAGATAAAAAGAAGAACCTATTCTTCTCTTGGTTTAATAACCACTTTTCTATTAGGCTCTTCTCCAATACTTTCTGTGTAAACATATTTATAATCTTTTAATGCATTATGTATGACTCTTCTTTCATAAGAATTCATAGAATCTAGTGTTGCTTCCACTTTCGTATTACTGACTTCTCTTGCTATATTTTTCGCTAATCTTTCTAGATTTCTATCTTTATTCTTTCTATATTCTGAAACATCAATGATAAATTTATATGGATTTCCGGTTTCCTTTATTACCACTTGTTGTATATAGTGAGATAATGCCTTTAAATTTTTTCCGTTTTTCCCAATAATTAAACTATCATTATCAGAAAATATTGTATAAGTAGGAGTATTATCTACTACTTTTTGTTCTATATTAACATGATATCCCATATTATTTAAAAAAGAATAAAGATAATTTTTGATGAATTTAATAACTTCTCTTTTTTCTATCACTTCAATTTCTACTTTTTTAAACATTCCACTTTTTTTGTTCATTTCTTTTACAATAAGATTTTCTTCTAACTCTTGAAGTGATAATTTCGCTTTTTCTAATGCTTCCTCATATGTTTTTCCACTAAATCTATTTTTTTGCATTTACTACCTTACTCCTTTTTACTGCAATATTTTGGACAATTGTAAATAAATTTGTTGTAATCCAATAAATACCTAAAGCAGATGGCATAAATAATGCCGTTACAATAATCATTCCTACCATCATGATTGGCATCATTTTCATACTAGAATCTAATGTGTTATCTGCTAAATTAAAGCGGAATGAAAAGTAAGTTGTAATAGAGATTAATAGCATTAGAATAATGTAAGCTATCATAGCGGAAGTGGTAAAACCAACAATTGGTGTAGTACCTAACTGTAATCCTAGAAATTTCCCTTCAAATATCGCAGGTATTCTTTGAACGGCTTCGAAAAAAGAAATAAATAAAGGTAACTGAATCATAGAGAATAAACAACCAGACATAGGACTAATATTGTATTTTTTATATACTGCCATCATCTCTTGACTTTGTCTCGTTAATGATTCTTGATCTTGCTTATTTTTATATTTATTTTGAATTCGATTTAATTCTGGCTGTGCTTTTTTCATTAATTCTGATTGCATAGCTGTCTTTTTTGTAAATGGAAATGCTATTAACCTTATAATAAGACTAATAATAATTAAAGATAACGCATAATTATGATTCAATAGCTCTCCAAGCTTTAAAAGAATAAATGCTAAAGGTTTTACAAAGAGACTAGTCCATAATCCTTCATATTTTCCACTATTTATTTTAAAATCACTACATTTAGGTAATTTGTCTACCTTTACCCCATTTTTCTCATATATTTTTATTACATTTTTATTATTGGGCCTACATAAAATATTCTCTGTTAAGTTTTGACCTGTAACTTCATTTTTTACTGGCTCTTTATTTTTATTTGTTAAAGTCTTTGTACATCCTGTTGTTAGTAATAATAACAATAGGATAATGATTAACTTTTTTTTAGAGTTCTCTTTTCTCATTTAAATCTCCTTTAATTTATTAAGTAAATCTAGGTATTTTTTTTCTAATTGTTGATAAGTCAATTCTACCCCGCTTTTTCTTAAAAGAATCACATAATCTACTCCCCTACTTTTTATATTTTTCATATTATTTGTTGCAATCATTCTGATTCTTCTTTTCCACTTATTTCTAAAAACAGCATTTCCAAGTTTTTTTCCAACCGAAATACCAAATCTATTCTTTCCCAGATTATTCTTTCTATAATATATAACAAATCCATCGTTAGAAACTTTTCTTGCATTTTTTATTATTGAATTGAAATCGTTAGAATCTTTTATCGTATCCTTTTTTTTCATTTAAAAAGCCCCTATCTTAATGTAAAAAACCACTATAATAACTAGTGGATTATTTGCATAGATTTTTACGTCCTTTGCGACGACGATTATTTAAAATATTTGTTAACTTACGAGCAAAAAAACCATGTTTCTTTGATTTTTTACGATTATTAGGTTGATAAGTTCTTTTCATATGTTCCACCTCCAAACATAAATCTACATTATTATAATAATAAAAACTTATTTTTGTCAATGAAAAGAATGTTTTTTAGTGAATTTTTATGATTAATTTATGATAATGTCTTAAGTGTTAACTTTAGAAAATGTCT
>CAJUIY010000068.1 GCA_910586865.1 uncultured Bacilli bacterium | reverse complement strand
TTATATTATAAGTCTTTAATAACTATCTTGTTTTTAATTCATTATTTTGTCCTGACACATCTTTATATCTATTGTTTTCTCGAAGAATTAGAAATAAAAGAGAATGCTACTATTAGAATAAGAAATAATAGAAAGATTCCTCCAATAACACCAGAAAAATTATTATTTACAAAATTAAATACCTTCTCATTTAGTTCATTTAGTTTCTGCTTATCAATATAAAATAATACATTCCATATAACGTTTCTCATATATTCTAATTACCTTCTTCTTTATTTTTCTTTCTTTTTCGTTTTTTATTACTACTACTTTTCTTTTTTTGCTCTTTCTTTACTTCTCCTTCATCCTTACTCTCTTCATTTATCTCTACCACTTCTGCTTCTGTGAAGTCTTCTCTTGCTATTGATTTAAATTCCTCCACATTTTTCTTTATAATATAGGTTGATACAATATCTAATATCGAATAGATAACAATAAATACTCCCACTATTCTCATTAATAATAGTGCGCCTGCAAAAGGATTGAATAGTAAAACAATTCCACAAATAGTACTGATAATCGCAATAGCCATTGTTGTTTTCCATAAGTCATTTTCATTATTCTTCAAATTGAATGCATACTGAATTTTTGATGCACTACTTATAATAATTGCAATGCCAAGTATAATTGGAATAATACTAGCAATAGCTTGTGGATGAGTGATGATTAAAATTCCTAAAATGATTGTTACAATCCCATATAAAAGATCTAATTCTGATGCATCAAATCCTTTTTTATTTACTGATACATATCGAATTAATGCAAAAGTTCCTGCTGCCACTAAAATAGAACCAATTACATAAGAAATGGTAATAACTGTAACTTCTGATTCAAATATTAATAATATACCTAAACAAAATAATAGTGTAGATGTTAAAATTGAAGACTTAAAATATCTTTCCATGTTACTTCCTCCTTATACCTTCCGATATTACCAGTATAACATAAAAAACTTAAATTCCTACCAATAAATTTTTAAAAATAAATAATTTTAATAAATAAAAGATGTTAGTACTAGGAATTACTACACAAACATTCCAAAATCTTCTTTGGACTTTCGTTCTCATTTACAATATTATACAATATATCTATCATTGGTATACAAAGATTATTTTTTCTAAACAACTCATATACAGCATGAAGTGTATAATACCCTTCAACTGTTGTATTTTTTAAATAAGTATCAATCTCTTCTTTTTTGGCACTTTTACCTAGTAATTTACCAAAAGTATAATTTCTGCTGCCTTCACTATTACAGGTTAAAATCAAATCACCAATTCCTGCATAACTAAAAGAAGTTTCAATATTTCCACCAAACTCATCTATTATCATTTGAATATCCTTTAATGATTTCGTTAAAAACATCGCCTTAGTAGAGTCACTAACTCCCAGTCCAGCTAATATTCCTGAAGCGATTGCCATTACATTTTTAACTGCTCCACATATTTCTGTTCCAATAATATCATTAATATCATCTATTTTTATATAATCTGTAACAAATACATCTTGAATTATTTTTTTAATTTCCACACTATTCGTTGCTAAAGTCAACCCAATTGGTTTTTTTAAAATAATATCTTTCGCAAAAGACGGTCCAGAAAGAACAGCTATATTAGAGGTATCTATATATTTAGTAATAATTTCGTGAGCAAATAAAAGTGTATTTTGTTCAATTCCCTTAGAAGCAATACATATCTTTTCTTCACCCCTAATAAACTTTTTTAATTCTTGACATAAATCATGAATAAAAATAAGTGGTATCGCAATAATTAATAAATCCTTATTCTTTGCACATTCTTCTACACTAGTTGTGATAGTAACACTACTATCCAAAGTAAAATTAGGAAGTAGTTTTTCATTTTTTCTAGTTTGATTCAAAAGATTCTTTTCCTCTTCAAACTTAGTCCACATTGTTACTTCTATGCTGTTATCCATAAGAATAGAAGTTAGGGATAGTCCATAAGCTCCTGTCCCAAATATTCCTACCTTCATACTTTTATCATTCCTTTCTTTTGATACATAAAACATTTTATAATTATTTTCATTAGCTTATTTCTGGATTTACTGTTATTGGTACTATTTGAATAAATGTATTTCCATCATTCACTTTTATTTCTTCTCCATTTTTATACTGATACACTGTTTTACCATTTCTTGCATCCTTCTGCCAAGTAATTGGTGTAGCATACCCATTTGTAATATAATACCCCTCACCTGTACCAATCGTATCTAAGTCTTGTCTACCATAACCATCTAAGGTAGAATTTTTCACTTTCTCAATGATAATATTTTTATAATGAAGTTGCTCTTTAGTAGTTTTATCAAGATGAGGGTTACCATCCATAAATCTTAAATAATACTTATTCTCGTTATCATATTGATAACTTGTCGTTTGATAATTGGAGTATTTTAATACAATACTATTTGCTGTATAATACCACTCATTTTCTTGAGACACCTCTTCTTTAAAGACATCTTCTAGAGAAATCGTATCTACACTATAATTTAGCAATTTCCAATCTTTTGTTGTAGTATTATAATGAGCATTCTCTGCCTGTTTATATAGTCTTTCCGAAGTGGTAAAAACATTATGCGGTCTTGAAATATTATTATCTCTATAATAAGCATTTTCATTCGTTAGTCCATTAATATTATCAACACCTAATTTTGAAATATCATTTTTTGCAAATTCACTCCATCCATAATGGCAATAGATAGCATCACTTTCTAAGGAATAATCTAGAAAATAATGTCTAGAACTACGAACCGGACCTATTAGTTTAACGTCTTTATCTTTAAATAATGCCATAATTCTAGTTAATCCACCTTCTACTATTATTTCATAATTTAGATAAGAATCCTGTAGTCCAGCATGACTATCATATCCAACATTATTATCATACATTATAGCAAGAGGTCTTTCATCACTGTCTTGATTTACTATCGTTAATTTTTTCTCTTCTTTTACTTTAGAAGGTGTTTTAGTAGGTTCTGATAAATAATAATATAAAAGAAGAAAACAACAAACTAGAATAATAAAAATACATATAAAAGTAATTATTTTATCTTTTTTCTTTCCTTTTCTTTTCTTTTTATTTGCCATATATGCTATCCTCCTATCGTATAAATAATATACTCCATTATAAATATAATACTATATTATTTTTATATTTACAACATTGATGTTATAAAAGTTAGAAATTAAACTTAAATAATACTCCCACATATCATCTTGCATTATCGAAAAAATAATATTGAAACTTAGCTTTTCCTGTGATATACTTTAGAAGTAGTTAAATTTCATATTAACAACCACATCTAGGGGATTAGTTAAATGGTATAATAATGGTCTCCAAAACCACTGTTGGGAGTTCGATTCTCTCATCCCCTGCCATATATAAAAATCGTCAAATCATTGGCGTTAAAATATAGAGAAAGGCATTGTAAATAAAGGGTTTGCAATGCTTTTTAATTTTGCTAAAAAATAGGTGAAAAAATGGAGTTTTTTAGTAAAAAATTAGTAAGGTCAAAGGAAATTGAAAATAAGATTAAGTTTGCTTGTAGTTTTAATAATGAAAAGTGTGAATTTGAACAAGGAAGAATATTAACGCCAGATAAGACTAATATTATTGAGCCACAAAGTTGTTGTAAGTGTAAAAGATAAAAAGATATTTGGGTTATATCTTAAAGAAGACACTAAATTTAATTCTCAAAAATTAGAGGTGTCTTTATCCCACCTTAAATCCTGCTCGTGTATTGTAAAAACAACCATTTTATGCTAGAATATAGAAGTATAAAAGCAATAGATATGTTTGTGAAAAGTGGTGAAATTTATGACTGAAATAGATAAAAAAAGTCTAGGAAATGCTAAAGAATTATTTTCAAGTGGCAATATAGATAATATTGAAGTTGGTACAACAAAAGGATTACAACAAATTCATAAATATCTATTTGATAGCTTATACGATTTTGCTGGTGTTATTAGAAAAGAAAATATTTCTAAAGGTAATTTTAGATTTGGTAATTCTCTTTATTTACAAGCAATGGAAAGAAGCCCTATTAACACATTAGAAATTAAAACTTTAATAGAAAATAATTTAACAGATAATTTCAGTTTAGAGAGTATTTTTAAAGGGATAGAAACATCTTACTACTATGAAACTAATGATTAAAAAAGTCTGGAAAATAAAAAAATTATTTTCAAGTAATGAAATTAATAATTAAGAAATTAAAACCTCAATGAAGAATAACTAAATAGATAATTTCAGTTTAGAAATGATATTTAAAGATATTAGAACTTCTTATTACCATGAGATGAATGAATATTGAGCAATATAGCTAAATTTCGGGAAAGGAAATCTTTACACTCGTTAAAATTTTCATACACATTAAAATAGAGCCCAAATTAGCTGGAGGCTCTATTTTTTTCAATAAATCATTTTAAATGGTTTTACTCTTCACAAGTTACACCAAGTTGACTATATACTGATTTAATATCTTTAACAGATACTTTTCCATTTTTGATTAATTGTTTTAAAGAAGAATCCACTTCAATCAATTTATCAGTATCAATTTTAGTATAATCAATTGTAATAGTACTAGTTAAAGTATCACCATCAATTTTTATATCATGGTCATAATACTTAATTTTACTAACACTTTGTGTTGTTTTTTCAAGTTGTTCTTTATAGGTATTTAGTGTTTCTGCATTATCAGATATAATCTTTTCCTCACTCTTTACTACAGTTACATAATTCCCCTTGTATTTGACATTATAATTTAGATCCATTTTTATACCAGATTGATTAAGAGTACGTGAACACTTAAGTGTTTTCTCTTTCTCTGCACCACAGCCGGTTAAAAATAAAACTCCAACACACATTACTATCAATAAAACTTTTTTCATATTGTATCCCTCCTCACAACCATATTATAACACATTCAGTTAAAATTTCTATACTTTTTTATCATATAATATAAAACATTTATATCACTTATCTCATAAGCAATATTACTTACTTCATATAATTATATGAACCTACTGAAAAAAATATATCTATTATATAAAAAAAAGTATTTTTTAAGATTTTTTTCGAACTTCTAATGTTACCGTTAACAACTATAAAAATCTTTTATGATTAGTACACATTTTTTGCAAAACAGGATTTTCCCTAAGTCTTTTCGAAATATTTTCATCTTTAATGAAAGAATGCTTAATTCTATCCTTTTCATTATGAAAGCAGTGGAACGTTAATTTATCATAAGTAGATATTATCCCTTTGTTAGTCGGAAATTGTAGTAAATTTCTAACCTCTTCTATCAATTCAAAAATATGAGAATCATGATTCATAATTTCTTTATTTACCTTTTCTAAGTCAATTAGAGCATCGAATCGATTACTACACTCAACAGGATTTTCTATCGTTACGTCTTTTTGATAAGATGGTAAGCCATTAAATTTAAAAGTACCTAAAACAGATAAGGAATTATCTTCTTCTATACGAATATCATTCATATTTTGAGGATTTCCTGCGACAACATCCGTTTGATGAGAAATGGATAGTCCACTATTTACATAAAATTGCAAATCATCTAACCCATGGTTCTTACTTATGTTAAGAGTTCCATTTCCAATACAATGATTAAACGTAACATTATAAAAATCTTCTGCATTATTTTTAAAAGATAAATATGCTCCTATCTGATAATAATCATTAGTTAATTCCTTTTCTACACTAAAAAATCCATTTATTTCAGTAACAGTATCACTATTAATTGTTTCGAAATTAAACTTAAAATATTTTTGATCATAAAAACCGATAATATTCCCAACTGGTGTATATAATTCAATTGGGTAGTTTCTTATATAAATATACTTATCATCCCATATATCACATATATCTGCTTCTATATCTAAATACCCCACTATATTATTTTTTTCATATAAATAAATTCTGTACGGGAAGTTATCACTTTCTTTCGCAGGTTTCCATTTATCAATTGATAAACCAAAGACATCAGAAAAAAGGATAGTTTTTTGAATTAGTTCTTCCCTCATATATTTTCTAAATACTCTTTTATCCATATTCTCTCTCCTTTTATGTAATTTATAATAGCATTAAAAAGGATATTAAACAAGAAAATAAAAAAAATTGATAGGGCAATCGCAAGAAAAAAGTCAATAATGTTTTGAAATACTTCAAATATTCG
>CAJUIY010000067.1 GCA_910586865.1 uncultured Bacilli bacterium | reverse complement strand
AAGAATTTACGCACTGAAAGTACGTGGGCATGGCCAGTTACCAATTTGCTATATACTGATGTTGTTCTTGTGTCCATGCAGGTGTACAAGAAACACTTGCTTCAAAATTCCCATCAAAGGCATATAACTCTCCTCGATTGATAATAATAACATCACCCTTTGAAAAACGAATTTTTGATAAGACATTTTTAATCGTTAAAGTTCCGCTTCCTTCAGTAATATACAGTAATTCTTTACATTCGGTATTTACTTGATACCCGGATTTAGGACTATGACCATTTACTTTGATGATAGCAAAATCAATCTCGTTATCACATTTTTTATAATCGATTCCAGAAAAACCATCACCAACATATTCTTCTGCTTCTTTTTTATTAATATATACCATTTCATTTTCTCCCAATCTTTTTATTTTTTCATATTACTACTTTTTACTTTAATTTTTGCACCCGTATCTTTATTTTTAAAAATTAGTTGTTCTGGTTTTTTAGAAATGGAGTCAACACCACAGATTTCAATCGTCATTCCATCTTTTTCAAAAGATAACATTTGTCCTGGTAGATTTTCTAATTGTTCTAACTTATCTTCATCAGAAGCCTGTAAAAATTTCTCTTGTGTAATATAATCCATAATTTGTTTGGCTTCTTTTCCAGAAGAGACATTTTCTAACTGTTGAATGACTCTATCTACTATATCATCAGAATATTGATATGCTATTTCCATAAGTCGATAACTTTGATTGTGATGTTTCTTTCCATTATGACTTTCTAATAATTCTTGCAACTCCTCAAAATGATTCCTATTTCCAGATGCATCCATAAGAACATCCACTAAATGATGATCTTTAAAATAGCTACTACGGGCTTTTAATTGTTTTATTTGTTTCTCTTTAGAAAGATTTTTGGAAGATTCTAGTAGAGTAAGATATAAGTCATATTGCACTCCTTCATCAAAAATGTTTTCTATATCCTTTCTTACTTTTTCAATTGCCTCTATTTTAGTTTCTAATATTTCTCTATCCGTTTCATGACAAAGGAATGGAATAGTAGAGTCTAATACCTTTACAGATACATTGGGAGCAAGAGAAACCAAGTATGGAAGACACGCCATATAACAAATATCATTATTATTTTCATAAGCCCTAAAAAGTTCCATAAATATCATTTCCATCTTCTTTGCGGATAAACAGCGAAAATCGTCATTCTCTATAACATATTTACTTACATCATCTCGATACTTTTCCGGAACAGAGCTTAGAGAATGATTGCAACCTACCAAAGTAGGTTCATTTAGATTTTTCATATAATTTAGAAATTCTCTTTGATTCTTATAAGATTCTTCCTTTAAGTAAGTAAGAAAATATTCAGGAAAAAAATTCAATGCAATATACCATTGGTTGTAATCAATGGATGCTTTTTCATTTTCAAGGAATTCTTCATCAAATAAAGAGAATAAAAGGGAATGCAAAAAAGTACCATAAACGCAATGATTTAGTAAATCCGTAAACTTCTTTTCAGAAAAATCACTTAACGTTTCCACTTGTGATATTGTTAAAGGATCTAAAAAGCTATTGATTGCACCTACTACATCAAATTGTTTATCCCAAGAAGAACGTTCTCTAAAAAAAGTACTAATAACAGCCATATTTCTTGGTTCTAATGCTAAGAACTTTTCTCTTTGTTTTTGATTCATTTCTTTTAAAATATTTTCATTACTTTCTATTGCGTTTAATAAAATACTATATTTTTCTCTTTCACAGAAATCACAACCAGAAAAAGCATCATAATAATTATTTACAAAGTTATAATAAATATTAGCAGGACGCTTTATTTCTTTACTATTTAAAAGTAAGTATACTTTTGTAACATCAAAAAGATACTTTTTTTCAAAATCCTTTGCATTCAAAAACTTAAATTTTGTAGAGAGAATCACTCCTACATCGTGAATCGTATATCCCTCTATATCCATGATTTTAAAAGAATCTAATAGATATTGTTTTTCTTCTTCTGTATATTGATTAAAGGTTTTTCCACCAACAAAATCAAAATATTCTGCTAACGTAATATAATCTGGTAAAATAATTTCTGGATGTTGTTCTAAAAATTCCTTGAATTTATTTTCCTATTCTACCCTCTTTTTTCTTTCTTTATTATCTCTCCACTTTCCAAACATAAAATCTCTCCTTTTTTAATAGATAGCCTTATTCTATCATAGATCTTAGCTTTTTTCTACTTTTTTATTTACACTACAAGCCTCATCACAATTGGTATGATGATAACCGTTAAAATACCATTAATACTCATAGCAAGTCCACTCATAGCGGCTTGTTCTTCTCCAAAAGTAGAGGCAACACCTGTACCTGATCCATGTGCCGAAGTTCCAAAGGCAATCCCTTGAGCAACCTTACTTTTAATATGAAACATTTTAAATAATAAAGGAGCTAGTATGGCACCACAAAATCCAGTAAGAATGACCACTAGAACAGTGAGTGCCTCTATTCCACCAATTTCATTACTAATTCCCATAGCAATTGGTGCTGTTACAGATTTTGGTATGATAGATGCTAATAAAACTTGATCTAAGCCACATAATTTCGTAATTACAATAACAGAAACCATATTCGTTAAACAACCAGCCACAATTCCAGATAGTACAGCTAAAAAGTCTTTCTTGATTTTTTCTAAGTTTTTATATAAGGGAACAGCTAAACATACTGTTGTTGGGGTTAAAAAATAATACAAATATTTTCCACTAATATAAAATTCATCATAAGTAATCCCTGCTATTTTTAATATGAAAATAATCGAAAAAGTAGATAATAATAGAGGATTGAAAAGCATAGCTAACGCCTTATTTTTTTTCTTCACTCTTTCCCCCATTTTAACACTAAGAAAAAAGATAAAAATACTAAGACAAAAACCAAAATATTCCGAATTAGTTATTATTTTCATGAACCATCTCTCCTTCTTTTTTCTGATGTCTCATAGATAACTTTTCTACCTTTTGTGTAACTAATCCTGTTACAATTACTACTAAGATAGTTGGTATGATAATAGCGATTAGTATTTCAAAAACATGATTTTTTATTAAAGAAAAAGAGTCCATAATACTAACTGCTGGCATGATAAAAAAGATTAACATAATGGAAATGAAATAATGTGCTACATTACTAATCTGTTCAAGCTTAATGATTTTTAGTTCTAAGGATATAAATAACAATACCATCCCATAAATACTAGCAGGTATAGGAAATGGCAAAACTGCTTTTACAATTTCTCCAAATAGACAAAAAAGTAAAACCACTCCTAATGAAAAAATATGTTTCATAAAAAATCTCCTTTTCTTATTTTATTCACTCTTAAAACAATCTAATAATCCATAGACCATACCAACGTTTGTTGGAATGATATAATTTGCTTCTATCTCTTCTGCAATTACTAAAGAAAAAGCACACATTGCCCTCGTTGCATACCACCAACTAGGATCTTCTACTCTACTTCTAATTTCATCTAATGAAATTTCTTTAAAGTACCTTTCCGTTTCTTCCCTTCTTGTTTTGATATCCATCATAATGGGTTGTACTGAGTCTTGATACAAGGTATTTTCTTCATATTTTATTCCAGAAGTTCTTGCGAAATACTCATGATTTCCTCCAGCTAATATTAAAATATCTGCCTTTTCTTTTGGAAAATGTAATCTTTCTTTAATATAATTTTTTACATCTTCCAAAGGAGTCGTTGCCAAATCATCTGCTAAATCAGGAAACTGCTCCATAACATCCATAACACCAAACGAGGTTCCAACATTTTCTTTTATTCCGTTATGATAAATTACCAGTTCTGTAGAACCTCCTCCTGCAATCATAACACAAACCTTTTGATTTCCCTTTTTTATTACTCCAGCAACCGTTAATTTACTCTCATCTTCTTGGGAAATGATATGAAAGCAACACCCCGTATCTTTTTGGAAATTTTTTTGAAATTCTTCTCTTTCTTCTTCACTTATTGTCCTAAAAATACTAGTTCCACCTACATAGATATCGCTATATTTTTTTCTCAGTGCTTTTATCTTTTCCACTAGTTTTTGATAATCACTTGTTTTTATTTTATTTTCTTCTTTGTAATTCTTTTTAAACCAAATAGTAACATCCTCTAACCTGGTAACCACCTTTCCATCATACTTATCTATTTTTGTAATAGTGGAACCTACTTCTACAATAATTTTATCCATTCAAATTTCCTCTTTTCTATCAATATTTAACAAAATATAACAATCTATGATTTTCCACGTTTTTCTTTTTTTAGAAGAGTCTTAAGCTTCTCCGTAAGTTCTGTTGATAAATCCCCAAAGATATCATCAACAGAAGGTTGTTGCCAGTCATCATCACTAAAAGGAGTCAGATTTTCTAGACAAAATGCCCCTCTATGCTTGGAGAAATCTTCTATTGTTAAGTGTACATCAGTAGCAAAAATAACACCCCTATCTCCCGTTAAGTAAATACTTCTTAAATCGTTAGAAAAACTGTTAGAAATCTCATATAAGTTTTCTCTATCATTAACTACTTTTCCTTGCATGGTACATTCCTCTACTGTATCAATAAATTCCGTTGAAATACTTTTCTTATTTTTATGTAACAAATCTGCACTTTTTTCCATTACCGAATTATATAAGTATAATCCTGAAGAATGAATCGGATTAAATTCAACGACATCCAGATAGCTTTTTCCATCTTTTTGATACTCGAATAAATCCATAACATAACAAGTTGGAAATACTTCCTTCATACCATCTAAAATTTCTTCTGCTTTTTGTAATACCTCTTCTTCTATTCCATGCAAAATAGTAGTGGTAAATCTTGAAATATTATAAATTTGATTATTCACAACAAAGCACCGATATTCTTTTAAACCATATTCATCCTCTGCAATATCCACTTTTTCACTTATGATAAACTCCTCATCAAGATGATAGTTTAATGCTTTATAAAAGATACATTGGTTGTCTTTTAGTAAATCTATTTTTATGACACCATTAAAGTTTTTCTCTTTTGTTTTCAAAAATATCTCTTTCCCATACTCTTTTTCTAACTTAGTAATAACACCTAAATTTATTAAATCTTTTCCTTTTAAAATTTGCATTTTCCGAGAAGGATGATAATACAATGGCCAAGATGTTATTTTAGCTATTTGATTGCTATCAACGATTGGAATTCCACCTTGTTTTACCATTTCATTATTCATCTCATATATTTGAGATATTCCAGTTCTTGGAAAGATTACTTGGTTCGTAATATCTATCCTATTTCCAGAAAAATCGGTAAAAGCTTTCCAATCACTATCATATAAAATACCATTTTTATTTATTTTTGCTAATGCCATTTCTCTTTTTGAATACTCAAATTCAAAATTTTTATCAAAACAATACCACATTGTAACATCTCCTCAATATAAAATATATCTCTAATGAAAAGATTCCCAATAAACGGTTTCCTCTAAAGGTAGTCTTTTTTCATGATTATCACTAGGTTTTGCTTCATCACTTGGATAACCAATTGGTAATAAGGCTACTACCTCATAAAAATCTGGAATATGATACACCTCTTTTACCTTTTCTGGATCAAAAGATCCAATCCAAGTTGTTCCGAGTTCTAAATTAGTAACCTCAAGCATCATATGGGCCGTTACAATAGAAGCATCTACGATACCTCCATCTTTTCCATCTGCTTTTCTTTTCCAAGACACTTCTTTATCATAACAAACGATAAACATAACAGGTGCATTCCATCCGTATGGAGTACATTCTTTTATTTTTTCTAATTCTTTCTCTTCCTGCAAAACTAATATTCTTTGTGGTTGATTATTACGACCAGTAGGAGCAAATCTTCCCGCTTCCAAAATTTTTTCTAGCTTTTCTTTCTCTACCTTTTTATCTGAAAAATTTCTACAAGAATATCTTTTCTTTGTTAGTTCTAAAAAATCCATTTCTATTCACCCTTCTTTCTATTTATATTATAGTATATTTCTAGTAAAAAGCACATACTATATTCTCTAAAATATATTTATATAACCACCACTTATTATAAACATAAAAAAATTCTAGATAACTTCTAGGATTTTTTTTCATTACTTTTTTAAAACAAATTCTTTATGAACAGAATCTACTAATTGTTCGGTAGAAACTTTAGGAAAAACATATGGTTATATAATTTTTAGTGTGTGTAATAAAAAACGTTATATGCACTTTTTTCATAATAAAAAGACATATAAGGAAAACCTTGATACAATGTAAGTGACAAAACTAACACGAAAGAAGGTTTTTATATGTCTCAACTTAATTATATTATTGATATTCTAAATTTGAAAGAAAAAAATATCATTTTTAAAGAAAATTT
>CAJUIY010000066.1 GCA_910586865.1 uncultured Bacilli bacterium | reverse complement strand
ATACAAAATCTCTCTTGTAAACTGACTATATATATCATACAAGGAACTATGAAAAGTCATAGTTCTTTTCAAATGGAAGGAGAGATGAAAAATGAACAAAAAACAAACGAAGAAAAATTTACGAAAGGAGGTGATGAATAAATGAGTAAAAAAGAAAATAAAACTGTAAAAAAATCCATTGTTACTTTAACCTTAACAGTGTTTATTCTAGTGTTATTTATTGGATTAACTATTTCAAAATATATAACTTTAGGTAGTAAAAGTGGTTCAATGCAAGTAGCAAAATGGAATGTTAATATTACAGAAAGTGACTTAAGCAATAAAGTATATACTCCACAAACCATTGTTGCAGATAGAATTGCTCCAGGAACGGAAGGAACATTTGGTATTAAAGTCGACGCAACAGGAACAGAAGTCGGAGTAAGATATGATGTAGAGTTTACAGATATTCAAAATAAACCAACTAATATGTACTTTATGGTTGGAACAACAAGATATAATTCTTTCGATGACTTAGCTACTGGAATTTCTGATACTATCAATGCAGATGATTCTAATAAAGTAAGAGAAGTTACTGTAAAATGGGTATGGGATTATGAAACAGGAAGTGATGAAGCAACTAAAAACAGTAATAATGTGATTGATACACAAGAAGGAATTGCTGGTCAAACTATGACATTTAATGCAAATGTCACAGCAGAACAAGTACAACCAACAGAATAATGTATATGGTAAAGCCCCTCGATTCTTTGAGGGGCTATAACCATAAAATAATATAAAGAAAGGAATGGTCTCATGAATGGAAAATGGAAAATTTTACTATTATTTATATTATTTTTAGTATTAGCTAATAGTATAGTGATTACAATATCAAAATGTATAATTAAAGAGTCAAAAACTTTAGGTACGAATGTGAGTAAGCCTGTTATAAGGTTAGAGAATAATAATGATTTAGAGCTTACAAATGATAATTTGTATAATAGTAAAAAGTTTAATATTATGAATTATACTAATAATGAAATAAATGAGGTTAGCTTAAGTTATTATATTGAAATAGTATATACAGATATTGATAAGTCACAAATAGAAATAACTTTGAAAAGAAATGATAAAA
The DNA here is from genome assembly GCA_910586865.1 of uncultured Bacilli bacterium. Lineage (GTDB taxonomy): Bacteria > Bacillota_I > Bacilli_A > RF39 > UBA660 > UMGS995. The sequence goes on along the minus strand of CAJUIY010000066.1, from coordinate 5,849 downwards.
TTGTTAATATAACTGAAAATATTACGGAATCATTTCCATTAAAGGCCTCAGAAAAACAAAATGACCAATTTGTATTAAATGTTAATTATAAAAATAATAGTGATGTTACAGGAAAAATAGAATTAAAATTGCATAGTTATCAAAATCCACCAAAAGAGGTGGTATCATGAAATTAAAAAAAATAGTAACAAAAGTCATACTAGTATTTCTTTTTTTACTGTTGATATCACAGCAAAAGACGATGGCTCGATATGTAATGGAAAAGCCAATATTTAATATGACTCTAAATTTGAAAATGTCAGAGCCAGAAGGTATATATGCAAAGCTTTACGATACAGATGGAGATGGTATTGGTGATTATCTAATCTTAGGAAGTCATAAGAATATTAGCCATGAAGGGACACTAATAAATGACTATAATTACATTGATAATACTTCTCGTGAATGGAATACTTCTTGGAGAAATGATTTACCAACAATTGAAACAGTTGAGATTTTAGAGGAAATTGTTCCAACTAGCACAAGCTCGTGGTTTAATAATGCTCTTCAATTAAAGGAAGTAGTACATTCAGAACGATTTAATATGTCTAAAAATGTAAGTTTAGATCATATGTTTCAAAATAACAAAAAACTAACCTCAATAGATGTTAGTACTTGGGATGTTTCAAAAACTACTAGATTAGATTGGCTGTTTGCAAATTGTGATAATTTAGGAAACATAGATATGAGAAACTGGAACACCTCTAATGTGATTAATATGTCTGGTATTTTTATGAACTGTTTTAGTATGACAGATATTGACGTATCAAGCTTTAATACTTCAAAAGTAACACAAATGACTAGAATGTTCTCAGGTTGTATTAATGTTGAAAAACTAGACCTTTCTAGTTTTTCCTCAGAATCATTAATTAATATAAGTGCTATGTTTAGTCATTATAACTTCGAAGAACATAAACCATTTGAAACAAGTAAATTGAAAGAAATTATTTTTGGTGAAAAGTTTACTACTGAAAAAGTAGAACAATTAGAAGATTTGTTCTCTTCGATTCCAGGATTAACCCAACTTGATTTATCTAAATGGTCTAGTGCAAAGTTTCAAAATGCAAAACATTTTGTAAATGGCTCTATCAATCTAAAAACAATATATGTAAACAAAGATTTTAAAGCCCCAAGTACAATGAAAAAGAACGGTGCTCTTTTTGGCAACTCTTTAGTTGGCGGAAATGGAACAACACATAAAATAAACAGCGATACAGAAGATGATAATAGCTATTTCCAAGCAGATACTGATAGTCAAAAAGGATTGTTTACCTTAAGATTAAATATAACATAAAAAGGAGATATAGATGGAAAAGAAATATAAAATAGATAATTATTCTTTGTTTCAACATGATAAAATGTTGGATAAGTTTATGATAATGTTAGAAAACTTTGATATGTATACAAAAAATCATTGCTTTCGTGTAGGAATTTATACAGGATTATTTTTTGAATATTTAAATAAATATAATTTATGGACAGATGAGTTATTAAAATTATATGATGATGAAAAGAGGGATATTCTTTATGCCTCTTTTATTCATGATATTGGAAAAGTGGCTATAATTGCAGATACTATTAAGAAAAGTAATGAATTAACAGAAGCAGAATGGAGTGAGATATTGGAGCATCCACAAAGTGGTGCTTTTTTCTTTTTGCCAGAAAAATATAGAATAATACGAGATAGTATATTAATGCATCATGAACGGTATGACGGAAAAGGGTATCCCTTAGGACTTAAAGAAAAGAATATATCAGTTGGTGCAAGAGTAATCAGTATAATTGATTGTTTTGATGCCATGACGGATAAAAGACCTTATATTACATTTGATTCTATGAATTTAGAACAAGGATTAGATGAAATTATAAAAAATTCTGGAACGCAATTTGATCCTCTGCTTTCTGATTTGTTTGTATGTATGTGTGAAACAAATGAATATTCAGAAATATTAAAAATAAAAGAATACCCTCAATTAATGGAAGAATTAGGTTCTGACTTTATGAATGGAATAAAAAAAGTTAAGAAGTAGTAAAAGGAGGAAAAAATGAATCAAAAAAGTAAAATATTAGGTGTGTCAAAAGATTTTTTGAATACTTATGAAAATGCATGGTTAAATCATCAAAAATTGCCAATAGAAAGTTATAATAAATTATATTGTGTGGATAGAGATAAGTATCTAGCATTAGATAATTCAACAGGAAATTGTTGGATAGAAGAATTTAAAACATTAAAGGAAGCTAAAGATTGGTTAATATTAGATGAAATAGATTACAGGAAAAAGTATGATAATAATTTTTCTATTAAGATATATGCAACAGAAGTAGAACGTAATATGGGAGAGCCTTTTAATTATTTAGAATCCTTCAAGCAGAAAGAGGAAGCAGTAACAGAAGCAAAAAAACTAATGAAAAGAGAAGATTATGCCTATGTGGAAGTTATAGATTCTTTTAATAAAGTAGTTTTTTCTAGTGATGGAGTAGAAGAGGATTACTATATTGCTTCTGTTAATAAAAATATGATTATGAATAACGAAGAAGATTATGGAATGGAAATGTAATCTTTTTTTACGAAAGGAGAAACCAAAAGTGATAGAAAAACAAGTAGATAAGAAAATAGAACAACTAGAAAAACAAAAATCTAAAGAATTAGTGAAATTAGAGAAAATAAGATTGATTGTTAACGATTATGACAATCAAATAAAAGAATTGCAAGATTTTAAGAAGGAACAAGAAAAAATTAATAAAAAACAAGAAGAATTAAATAAGAAAATTCAAGAAACAGTACAGAAACAAAGAAAGTAGGTGGACTATGAATATAAGAAATAAATTAAGAGAAATAAAGAATCATATTAAAAGTCTTGCCCCATTTTCTCATAAAAAAAATAATCTAAAAGAAATAAAGGAGAATATTCAAGAGAAAGCACCATTAGATGATAACGAAGGTTATATGGAATTATTAAGTTATCTAGAACCATATGTTCCACACGATATGGAAGAAGCTTATAGTAATCTGATTGAAGAAGCTAGTAAATATGAGAAAATCGGAGATATCAATAATAAAAATTATGAAAAAGAACGTGACTATTTTTTGGAAAGATTAGGCATATGTGTAGGATATAATAATTATTTTTCATCTGGCTGGTCTTATTTTTCTGATGAAATGAGGCTAGGAGATGATGGAAAATTAGTGCCGACAACATCCTTTCTGAATGTTAGTGAACAAGAAAGAAAAACTTGGAAAGAAAGAGAAGAAAATTATGAAAAGGAGCAAAAGGAAGAAATAAAACAAAATGCCAATATAGATTCTTATTATGAGCCAACACCAATAAAAGAACCTGCAAAAATATTACCAGAAGGGTGGTTCTGGCTTAAGTTTGATGATGGTTCAGGACATTTAGAATCACCTGATGGTCATCGATATATGGAGTATGATTCATGTACTAAAGAATATAAATTTGATGAAAATGATTCCTCCTATGGGTGTTATATTGAAGGTTGGAATATTATTCCTTATACTTTAGAAGAAATCCAAGAATGTGATAACAATTTCTTTGATTTTGCGGAAAAGCAAATTATTGAAAGAGTTTTAAATAAGGAAGATATTTTAGTAGAATTAGAAGACAAAGAAGAAGATTATGGAATGGAAATGTAATTCTTTATTGGAAGGAGAGGAGAAACAATGAAATTAATTATATGTGAAAAACCAGGTGTAGCAATGAATGCTGTAAAAGCTTTAGGTGGAATGAATAAAAAAGATGGATATTTTGAAAATAGTGAGTATATTGTAACATTTGCGATTGGTCATCTATTATCGTTACAAGATATAGATGATTATTTTGATAGAGAAAAAACGAAATGGAATTTAGAAGAATTGCCATTTGTTCCGAAAGAATTTAAGTTTAAATTAATAGAGGATTCTGGTCTAAAAAAACAGTTTAAAGTTATAAAGTCATTAATTGAAAGAAGTGATGTGGAAGAAATAATAAATTGTGGAGATGCGGATCGTGAAGGGGAGGTAATCATTAATAATATCATTTATAATATTTTCCAATCAGAAAATATAAATAAAAAAATAACAAGGTTATGGTTGCCAGAACAAACAACTAATACAATAAGGATGCAGTTAAATAATTGTAAAGATATTATTGAAACTAAAAATCTATATAATGAAGGACTTGCAAGAACATATATTGATTGGTTGTTTGGAATAAATTTAACTAGATATATGACACTTCAAACAAAATCTTTATTTCCTATTGGAAGAGTATTAGTGCCTGTTATGAAATTTATTTATGATAGAGATATGGCAATTAAAAATTTTAAACCAGTTGATTATTATGTAATTTCTGCAACAATTCAAAAAGAAGACAAGGAAATTAAATTGAATTTCAAAGATTTTAAATTTGAAGATGCTAGTGAAAGTACAAAAGAAGAAGCAGAAGATATTATTTCTAAATTAGAAAGTAAAAAGGTAATTGCGGATAGCATATCTACAAAGGATATTGTAAAAGCTAGACCTAAACTATTTTCATTAGATACATTACAAAATTATCTATTTAAGAAAAATGGTTTTTCTTTAGCGGATACTTTAAAGTATGTGCAGTCACTTTATGAAAAAGGATATGTTACATATCCTCGAACTAATACAGAGTATCTTGCAGAAAATGAAAAAGAAAAAATTAAGCAAATATTAAATAAACTAAATGACAATAATTTAGTTTTTTTTGAGAAGAAAAGTATTTTTGATGATTCAAAGATAGAATCGCATAGTGCTTTAACGATAACTACTAATATTCCAGACCATTTTAGTAGTGAAAACGAGAATATTACATATAACACTATTTTAAATCGATTTAAAAGTGTTTTTTGTAAAAATGATGCAATTATACAAGAAACTCAAATTCACTTGAAATTGGGTGAATATGACACTGATTTAGTAGGAAATTCTATAAAACAAGAGGGATATCTAAAATATGAACCTATTAAAGACAGTGTATTACCTAATTTTATAGAAAATGAAGAATTTATTCCAAAAATGAATTTGAATATAAATACCACTCAATCCCCTAAAAAGGTAACAGAAGCAGAGTTAAATAATTACTTAAAAAATCCCCTAAAAAAAGAAGATATGAGTGAGGAAGAAGAATATAAGGATTTATTAGATGGTATAGAAATTGGGACAGTAGCAACAAGATCAGGAGTTATAGAAAATGCTATTAAGTATGAATATGTCACAAAAAAGAAAAACCATTTATCAATTACAAATAAGGGGATATTTTGCGTTGAAAATCTTGATAAATTACATATTGATATGAGTGTTTCTAAAACAGTAGAGATATCTAAATCACTGAAAGACATTTATAAGGATGCTTTAAGCGTAGAAGAATTGGTATCTACTGTTTCCAAACAACTTGAACAATATATTAATAAAGAACAAAGATTGGATATTTTTCATGTCGAAAAAGAGGTGATTGGAAAGTGTCCAAAATGTGGGAAAGATATAGTAGAAAATGAAAAATCATTTTATTGTGAGGATTATAAAAATTGTAATTTTAGCATATGGAAGAAAAATAAATTTTTTGATTCCATAGGATTAAAAAATTTTACAAAAAACAATATGAAAAGTTGCTTAACAAAGGGGTTTTTTGAAGCAAAAAACTTAACCAGTAAGTCTGGAAAGAAATATGATGCTAAATTAGTAATGGAAGTAACTGCTAAATATGTCAATTGGAAAATGGAATTTAATAAGTAAGAAAGGATTGCGAATTTATGAGTATAGAAATGATTATAGTATTAATACTAGTGATTAT
>CAJUIY010000065.1 GCA_910586865.1 uncultured Bacilli bacterium | reverse complement strand
AAGTTCTATCCATAATAATAATAAATATCTTCTTGCATCTACTGTATGGTCCATTTCTTTTATATAACAGTCAACACCTGTTTTTAAGGCTTTAATTTTATCATAACGGTATGATTCAGTTTCTGTTAAAGCCTCATCTCTTTCGCATCTCTCAACTGATAAATCATCGTGAATGTAATAAATACTATCTTCATCTAATTCATACATATATTCTTTATCATATAAAGACTGCATGTATTCAACCCCTTCCTTAACAGAGCCTGGATATTTATCTGCAGGTGTGTTTGGTATATTATCAGTATCAAGTCTATTGATAAAGTGTTTAGCTTCACTATCTACCACTAAATCCATGATTGGAACTCTTGGATATTTATTCTTTAAATAAAGTAAGAATAATCTTAGCTGCTTACTAAAGAATTCTGTTGTCGGAGTTGTTCCTAATTTTTGCGAATCATGATAATATGTTTCTAATCTTACAAGCATCCATCTTCTTTTTAATTCATGATAACAAAGGGCGATTGGAACAAAGGCAGTAGCATTAGTTGAACCATAATCGCAACCTATGCCTATTTCTTTAAATAATAAATATTTAAAGTCTTCTTTTTTTATTTTTGGTATCTTGCTAAATACTCTACCTTCTGCCACCACCCATTTATTAAAAACTTTTTGTTCTCTTAAAGTTTTAGTGGCAAACATATTAAGAATATCTCTCATTTTATCTTCAGTATCTATTTTGGGGTTGTCATAAGGATAAAATTCTAAATATCTTCCTTTTAAATTATCTAAGTACTTAACTTTATATGGATGATTTTCATTACCCTCCACATTAAATGAATTAACTCTTTTTAAATATGGGTGCCCTGCATAACTAATTTGTCTACCTGGCAATTGATCGTATATTTCTTGTAATGTATTTTGAGAATATATTCTAGCGGATTCATCAACCCATTCAAATATAAGCCCTCCACCTAAAATTTGGTTAAACGATAAAGCATTATTAAATGGAAAGAAATAGAATGTTATATTATACAATTGTAAATACTTTTCAATTTGCCCCCATTTAAATTCATAATCTCCTCTACCTTTTTTATCTTTTGGTTTAAATCCCATTTTATCCAGAAAATCAATCATTACATCCGCTATATTACGTTTAATAGCATTAGGATTCCAACCAATAATTGCACCTTGGAAATGTTCATTAGGCGCATATTTATATAACTCTTGCGCATATAATATGCTCCCTAAAGATATTGAGAATGTTTTACCACTTTGTGTAGATCCTAATACTTCAATATTTGTTTCATTCTTGCTTGTTATTAGCTGTATTAGTTGATTTTGTTTTTTTGACAGTTTTAGATTCAGATTCATACTTTCTTATTCCTTCATACAAACCTTTTACGCATTCATTTGATTCTATATCTTTGATAATAACTTCCTCTTTGGAAATTATTTTTCCACCAGAATTTTTTATCAAGAATCTATTATCATCTAACTTTATTAACTCCATTATCACACCTCATCATTTACTTTTAACTTTAGTTAAAATTATTAATATCAGTAATACCATCATCGCTTAAACTCATATAACCACCTCTTCATAAGTACTGTGGTAACGACCCGTTTGTCAGGATTTGACCACATCCTGAAACATATAGATTTGTAAGGTCCACTTTCTTTTTCCTTACATGTACACTGGACGGTTATATCGTCATATAACAAAGCAAGTGCTATACGCTAATCATTACCACACTACTTACAAAATAAGCAGTGCATTTTATTATTTATTTAAATCTTTAAGTAAGAATGATTCTCCTGTTCTGGACCACATTCCAATTCCGTCTGATAATTCTTCATAATACTCTCCGTTTTTAGCACGTTTTAAAGATTTATTATGAACAGTATTTGCCTTTGACTTTATGCCTAATGATTTAGTATTTTCCTTTTCGATATCCTCATTAATAGGTTTGTTTTTTTCGTCAAGAACTTTAATTTTATTTTTGTCCTTATTCTTTTTATTTGATTTAGTATTTTCCTTTTCGATATCCTGTTTTAATCCTTGCTCAAGTCCGTTTACCACAACTTTTCCTAATTCTTCTAACTCTTCCATCTAATCTTTACCTTCTTTCATTATTTCTTTTAAATTAGTATTATCCACTATATTTATATTAATTGTAGGAACTTCTTGTTTATCTTTATCATTGTTATCTAATAATCCAACATATTTAGCTAGCATTTCTAAAGCTTTCATTTTGTTATGTGTTCTTACATTAATGCCAAACTTTGTTTCTTCTATACTAGCTATCGCTTTCTTTTTATCTTCATCTAATTCAGAAGTATCTTTCAGATATACCGAGTTACCTTTTATCTCGGCGAAATCTGTACCATTAGCAAACGCTATAGCTTTATACTCTGCTAGTATATCTTCTGCTTTTATGACAGCTCTATTAGCTGCTCTTTCGACCAATTCATTATACCTTGCCCTAACCTCTCCATTTTTAAAAAGTTTGGAGGCTTTGCAATCTATATTTTTGTCGCTCATGTCTTTCACATCAAAAGCCTTCTTGTAAGCTTTTCTTTGAGACATTCCACTAACCAAATTTTTAACATATTTTTCTTGTTTAGGTGTAAGCATTTTGTACACCTCATTTCATTAAATATTTACCTTATCTAAATATTTACTATTTATTTCATTGACAAGAGATTCTGCTGCTTCTTTATCATTAAAGATTTCGGTTATTCCTACTGCATTTGATACTTTCCACATTTTATTTACTAATATTGTTTTTTCCGTAATATGTGATTTATTCTTTGGATCTGCATAAGGAATCTTCTCACTTATTCTCTCGTACTTCATATTTTTATCTACTTCTTGATTAAATTTCATAATATTCAATCTTTCATTATCAACCTTTAAATATTCACACTTACAAAGCAAACCAGCAATAGGAAATATACTAATATTCCCGTCATCATCTTTATATTCGACCAATTTATCATTTACTATCTTTACATTGTCATAAAACTTTTTTAGCTCCATTTTTCTTTAATTCCTCCTTTAAATTTGCATCTAGTTCTTGGCTAGATAGATATATTTGTGGTATTTTATACGTTTCTCTTTGTTTAGACCAAAATTTCCGTTGTTCTTTATCATTTATCTCATTTAAATTCATAACTCTAGATTTAATTCTAGTAAATAACGGCTCACTTTCAGGAATACTACTTATTTTTCTGTTAAATTCAGTTATTCCTATATTCATAAATTCGCTAAATGACATATCTTTATATCTAGAACACCAAAATGAGTAACAACTTTCAAGGTCATCATCATAAGCTAAACATAGTATAGTTCTTTGACTAGCCTTTTTTTTAATTTTACCTGGGATCTTTTTCGGTAATTATCGCATTTATTTCAGTACCTAATCTCAATGCTTCATCTTCGTTATCAGCAGTAAATCCTAATTCAGTTATTAATTCGGTAACTGTTTTATTAAATAAAATCTTATATAACTCTAATCCTAATTCTGTTGACTCATCTTGTATGAATCCTTGTTCGATAGTTCTATAAGTGGTTTCATCATAAACTATTTTTCCTTTTTTCTCTATCTTATCAATTAAGTCATTTTTTGTATAACCATTTTCTTTCATCCACTTAATCATTTTTAATCTTGCATTAGCATTAACTGATTGTATTCTTCTTGCTAATTCAACATTTTTTTTAAATGGAATCTCAACTCCATTAACTAAGCTAACTACTTTGTAATTATCTTCATCTAACTTTTCAATTTTAAAAATTTTTTTTTCTTCCATATATAGACCTCCATCATGCCAATTATAGAACAAAAAAAAGAGAAAGTTACCGTAAACAACTTTGTTCTGCTCTTCTTTCTCTTAAAATTCTCATCTTTAATTTTGTTAACCAGTTAGAGCATTTTTTACAATAACAATCTTTCTTTGTGTGCTCTTTATTTCTCCAATAAAATTCTTCAACCGACTTATACTCCCCGCATAATGAACATTTTCTTTTCATAGCACTCCTTTCAAGTGCATAATGTGTAACCGAAACTATTAAAATTATACTATTTTTCTCTATTCTTTTGGCATATAAAAAGTACCCAATTTATGACCTTTATTTTCCAAAAACAATCTAATTCTATCTTTATATTCTTCATTTTGATGTTCGTACATTATCATATATTCTTTAAATGAATCTATATCTTCTAATACTTCTAATGCTCTTTCTTTTGTTTTATATGTGCCTAAAAGTTCGCTAATATTATCATTATTTAAAATAGCAAATTCTTCTTTTTTATCTTCATAACCTATTCTTCTAATTACTTGAGCATCAGACTTATAATTTCCTATTTTATCTTGACTTCTTATATATAAATCCATCTAATCACTCTCCTTTTAGTTCATTTAATTTCTCTAATACTTTTTGATATATTTCTTTTTTTGTTTCTTCATATGTTGTTGATATACGATTCATATTATCTTCGCAAATAATGTTAGATAACTCGTTTATGTTACTTTCTAGCCACTTTTCTAATTCTTCTATAATTTCATATCCAGTCAATTTATGATTTTCTTTTATACGTCCACTACATTCATTTCTTTTACAATAATATTCTTCTAGTTTTTTATTTTCTTCTAATAAACACTTTATTGCTTCTATATCGCCCTCATCTATAGTACACATGCTAGGCTTTTGAAGTTGCCTTTCCCATATTTCTACTAGAATATTTAATCGTTGTTTAGACTCTTCTATATTCATTCCTTTTCACTTCCTTCGTTTAAAATTCCTGATAATTCGTTTAGTTCATTGATTGCTTCGTCGTTAGGTTCCCAACTATCTTTATAATTGCAAACCCATTTTTTGGCATTATTGATAACTTTATTCTTTTGCTCTAATTGTTGTTGTAATTCTTTAATTGCACAGTAATATCTACTTGCTTTTTTCTTTTTCGATACATCTTGGGTTTGCTATAGCACGTTGAAGCTGTTCCAATAAGTTTTTTATATCTTTATTCATTATCTATCATCTACTTTCTCCACTATTTCATATCGTTTTGGTTTATATTCTTTAATTAATTTATCATCATACATAACTAATGCACTAAAACAAAATATTTGTTCTTGATTTTCATCGGCAAAATGACTTGTTGAAAATTTTATATCTATTACTTCTTGATTATTTTTGTCTAAATCTAATATAAGATTATTTAATTCCTTTTCTAAATCATTTTCATGTTCACAATCATATACTTTGATCTTTAACATCTGTTACCTCCTAAAAATCTTCTTCATACATTGATTGGATTTTTTCAAAAAATTCTTTATCTAAAATTGGTTTTATTTTTTCTAATTCGTTAGGGCTTAATACACATTCTAAATAACCTATCTTATAACATTTTTCATAGTATTCTTTTTGAGTAATCTTATTATTTTTATAATCATCTTGTATTCTTGCAAAATCAATGTTAAAGTTCCAACAATACTTTTTTATTAAATGATTATATATACTACCTTTTCTTATGAATTTTTTATTGCAATATGGACATCTATAAATTGTGGTTTTTTCTTCTATTGGATTTTTAACTTCAATATTTAAAATTCTCATACTTCCTCCACACTTAATATTTTTAAAACATAATATTCTTTATTTGGAATAGCTCCCCATTCTAAATTACCGTAGCCAATACTTATGGAAACTCTACATTCTATAGCACGGCTATTTTTTGAATAACCATTTCTCAATATTATTGTTCTGTATAAACAAGAGTTTTCTTTTCTTAATTGATTTTTTAATTTTTCTAAATCAAATTCTATGTCTGTTTTTAAAAGTCTTTTAGTCCAATATGGTTTTATCTCTCTATATTCCTCCTTCTTCTCTCCAGAAAGAATCATATCGAACCATTTCTTTTTAATTGGTAGTGTTAACATATTAACTCTCCGCCTGTTATTTCTTCTATCTGTTTATTTATGGCTTGATGAAGTTTAAAATCAATTTCTGGAATAACTGTTGATTGCCAATGACCGTATGTTGCACTATGTTTTATATTCTCTGGTCTTTCATTCATAGGTATTAAACCATTTACATCATTATCTATCCAACTACTTTGATGAATAGAATACCTTTTTAGTTTTATATCAAAGCTTATACTTTCTTCTCGATAATCTGTTTTTCGTATGTAAAATATTTCTTCATCATTATCAATCGTACATTGAAAGCCTTCTTCTATAAACATCTCTTTTGCACTTTTACTCATCTTTATCACTCTTTTCTAATAAACTCTCATATTTATTAAATTCTTTTATTAATTCATTAATTTTATCAACTAATATAGATTCGCCTAATTCTCTTTTTCCACAATAACATTGATTAATTTTATCATAATGCCTATTATCTAATTCTTCTATTCTTTTAGGTTCTTTATATTCTATTTCTTGATTATGCTTATTTGATACTACAAAACATTCTAACGTGTCATCATTCCAAAAGTGTCTATCATATATTTCGGCACTTTTGCTTTCATTAAATATATCTTCACAAATCGTAGTTATAGTTCCAAAATATATTTTGTTATTATATTCTCCTAATACATATAATCTTCCATATTCATCTTCTTTAGCATTATCTAGCATTTCAATAAACTTTTGTTTATTCACTCTTATCACTCTTTTCTAATAGATAATTTACTGCATTTCGCAATTCATTTAATCTGTAATAAAATTCCCACATATTTGCTCCGATTAAAGTTTCTCCTTTTTCATTTCTAAAATTTATTTTTGCTATCTTCTTTGGTTTTTCTTCTATTATTTCTACTTCTTTAGCTAATACCATTGTTTCATTACCAAACAGATATGAAAATAATTTTAATCCATCTGCGTTTTTATAATCATTTATTTCACTATCAAATTCATATTCACAATAGCCATATATTATTTTTTTAGGTGCTTCTTTTCTATGTACTAAATTCAATAGTTCATGTATTGTTACTTTCATTCTTTCACTCCTTCGTAATCAAAAATTGTCATTTGGTTTTCTTCAATTTTTGATACTTCAAATTTTTCTAAAAACTCGTCGATTATTTTATAATCCCCAAAAGTATATTTTTCAAGTCTGCCACCACCATGATAGTTAAGCTCACTTCTATATTTGTTGTTTGCATTATAATCTAAACTTAAACCGTATGATCCATTTAGATAATTTTCTTCTG
>CAJUIY010000064.1 GCA_910586865.1 uncultured Bacilli bacterium | reverse complement strand
TTCCAATTTTAAATTTTTTAGAAAAACTATTGACTTTTAATAGTTAGCCTTTCATCTTCCACTTACAGATAACGGAAAGATGATTCGAAATCTTCTGAGTAGTATGGTCTTTCAAAGTCCAGAAAAAATGAAAGAATATGCTTCTATCACATGGCCTAGAATGGAAGAAAGAATAGATACCATTCAAAAAGAAAATCAAGATAAGATAATTATTTTAGATTGGGCATTAATACCAAAGACAAAGTATTTTAAAGGTTCCATATTTAACATTTTAGTAGAAGCTCCATATGAAGTCCGGCTTTCTAGAGCCATGGCAAGAGATTTTATTAGTGAAGAGAAATTTATGGAAAGAGAACAAGCTTCTTGCGATTATGATAATCTTGACTTTGATTTTGTATTAAAAAATATAGATTTAGAAATAACGAAAGGAATGGTGAATAAAATTTATGAAAAAAGTATTATTTCCAGGAAGTTTTGATCCGATTACAAAAGGTCATATGCATATTATTTCGCAAGCTAGTGATATCTTTGATGAAGTATATATCGGTGTTTTACAAAATCTATCGAAATCCTCTTTCTTTTTTACGATAGAAGAAAGATTGGAAATGATAAAACAATTATATGAAAACGATGATAGAATAAAGGTAGTAACGGGAAGAAAAGCGGTTTCAGTAGCTAGTGAATATGGTTGTCAGTATATCATTCGAGGACTTCGAAATACGATTGATTTTGAATATGAAAAAAATATCGCAGAAATCAACCAAGATATTAGTAAGAATCAAATCAACACTATCTGCTTATTCGCAGATTCTACACTATCTAGTGTTTCCTCTAGTACTGTAAGGGAATTATTTCAGTTAGAGGAAGAGATAGATAAATATGTAGATTTTGGTGTAAAAGAAAAAATGTTAAGAAAAAGGAGAGAAAAGTTATGGAATTAAAAGGATTAGGAAGCGTAGCTCCCTATTGTAAAAATGGAAAAAGTTGCCCAGGGTATCTAATAAAAGAAAAAGAGGAAAAGATACTCCTAGACTGTGGGAATGGTATTACCAACTATTTAAATATGGAAGAAGATTTAGAAAATATGACTATTATTATTAGTCACTTTCATCCTGACCACTATGGGGATTTATCTTCCATTGGTGAAGCCATAGATCTTTTTTTAAAATTTGGTTTTCTAAACAAAAGAGTAAAATTATATTTACCAAAAGTAGAAAATAGCTTAATAAGACATCTTGGTAATACGCAATTTTCAGTAGAAAAAAACAAAGAAGAGTATGAAAAAGAAAGAATGAATCAAAGATATGTCGAGAGTATCGCTTACCATCATTCTTTTGATGTAGAAGAATATGATAGAGGTACCAAACTTCAAATTGGAGATATGAACATTCGTTTCTATCAAACCCTTCATCCTGCCAATACCTATGAAGTGAGAATCGAAAGTCCTACTGGAAAATTTGCCTACTCAGCAGATACCTATTATGATGAAAGTCTAATCGATTTTTTTCAAAATGCGAATACACTACTATGTGAGGCATCGTTATTAAAGGGACAAGCAAGAACTTGTGAACACCTATATGCCTATGAAGCAGCAGAACTAGCTTCTAAAAGTAAGGTAGACCAGCTATTACTAACTCATTTTTGGCCAGAGATAGCAAAAGAAAGATACGTAGAAGAAGCAAAAAATTATTTTGAAAATACGCAAGCAATAGAAGAAGGAAAAGTTTATAAATTATTAAAATAATATGTCTCCAAAACGGGGTTCACATCATTTTTTTAGAGATTTTTTTATTTATTTAGACTGGTGTTTTCTTCGTCATCTTAAGAATGAGAAAGAGACCACTACACACAAATAAGATTCCAGAAACAATCATCATCATACTAGCAAACTTACCTGTATTTGGTACCTGTACCACTTCTTGAGGTTCTTCTATCTCTAGTACTGTTTTGACAGGATTTGATGGAATATCACCAGAATAGATATTATTTCCATATTGTGCATCTAATATTGCTTTATTATTAATTTCTTTTACATCTTTGATATCTTTACCTACTTTTGTTTTAATATTAATATAAAATGTTTTATTATAAAACTCATCTAAAGCTAAATAATCTTCTTTAGCGGATACCGTTAATATATTATTTTCAAGCTCTATATTAAATTTATCATTAATATTTTCTCCCTCATTACTTGTAATCGTAATATCATCAATACTAGTTTCCAATATACTTTCTAGTTTATCTGTAATTTTCCATAATTTATAATGTTGACTACTAGATTGATTTGGTACATACTGTTCTATCTTATAATTAATTTCTTCTCCAGGTTTTACGATTTCTTTATCTACTGTTTTTACTGCATTTGGATCTGCAATTCTTAAATAACTAGGAGAAGAAAAGATAATTCCCATTCCTGCCCAACCTAAAGTAAAAGTCCCATCATTTAAAGTAATAAGCATCCCCGCTTTATAGCCTCCCAAACAGTTATTATTCCAACAATTTTCTGGTTTATAATCGGGATGGATACAGTTTGCATCTCCCCCTCCAGGTCCACTACTACCACAAGTCCATTTCAGATTTCCTTTAAAAAAAGTATACTTATTCTTATAATTATTATCCAATAAATCCAAATGTTCTACTGCATATGGAGCATAATAAATTGCTTCTTTTGTTTTATCATTATCTATTAATATTCTTTCATCTGCATCGATATCAGTATAGGTTAACGTAGACTTTATATCATTCAGTTCCTCTCCTGTAGTATGATCAAAAAATTCCACCTTAAAAATAGCAACAACCCCTTCTTCTCGACATTCAAATCTTAGATCCACGCCAACATTATTAGTCATAAAAAGCAAAGCAACAACATCAGTATCATCCTCACCACCAAATTTGGTACATTTTTTAGTAGGATCTGTATCAATGACATCATCTATTGTAATCTTCATATCTACAACATGGTCTTCCCACACTCCAACATTTTTATAAAGTGCCCAATAACTTTGGTAGCCTTTTGATTTATAGGCTTTTCTATAATTAGGAATAAAATGGTCTGTACTATTATAATTGGCTGATGTTTCAAGTTTTGTAACTCCATTCACAAATTTAGGTATAAACGTATAATCACTAGGAGTGGCAAAATCTTCACTATCCGTTATTGTTGTTATTTTAGCGGAAACATTGAATGGGAAAAAGAATCCCATACATATAAGTAAAAAAACAATCGCATTTATAGTCTTTTTCATCTTTCTCACCTTATATTAGTATAAACTATACCCTTATAAAAATCAACGTAGATATGCAATCATTGTCGACAATTATACAGTGTCTTATTTCAAATATTCCAATTATAGGGTAAAAGCAAACTATCCCTACTAGTTATTTGACGAAATTAAGTTTTCTGCTTAAGATACTTTCTTCTTCGTTATTCTAAGAATAATAAAGAAGCCAACACTAACAAGTATCACTCCAGAAATAATCATCATCATACTCGCAAACTTACCAGTATTTGGTACTTGTACTACTTCTTCTTTCTCTTTTTCCCCTTCTATTGTTATCGTAACATCTGATGATGGAATATCCTCAGAATAAGATCCTGAATTATATTGTACATTTAATACTGCTGTATTTGGAATTTTCTTTACACCTTTTATATTAGTACCTACTCTTGCTTTAATCCCTATTAAAAATGTTCTATTATAAAAATTATTTGATTTTAAATATTCTTCTTTGGCAGTAATCTTTACAACATTACCCTCAAGTAAAATATGAAACTTATCTTTTATATCTTCATCATCATTAGTTGTAATAGTAATATCATCTACACTTGTTTGCAATAATTCATCTAACTTATCGGTAAGTTCCCAAGATTTATAATATTGGTAATTTGATTGATTCGGTACATACTGTTCTATTGTATAATTAATTTCCTCTCCTGGTTTTACTTTTTGTTTATCCACACTTTTGATAGAATTAGGATCTTCAATTCTTAAGAAACTAGGAGAAGTAAAGTAGAGTCCCATTCCTGCCCAACCTAGGACGAAACTGCCATCATTTTGTGTCATTATCATACCCGCTTTATAACAGCCTGTACAATTACCATTATAACAATTACTAACTGGATTAGTAGTATTAATACACTGTACATCTCCCGGCCATCCATTATAGGTACAAGTCCATTTATTATTTCCTTTAAAAAAAGTAAATCTACCATTAAAATTAGCATCCAATAAATCCAAATGTTCTTCTCCATATGGTGTATAATAAATCAACTCTTTTGTCGTATTATTGTCTAATAAGATTCGCTCACCAACGTCAATATCGTTATAAGTAAAAGTAGTCTTAATTTCATTAAGGGCTTGACCTGTAGTATTATCAAAGAATTCCACCTTAAAAAAAGCCATTGTTCCTTCTTCTCGACAATCTGAACTCATATCTACTCCAATATCTGTTGAAACAAATTCTAACCCTATCACATCTTCATCAGCTATTATATTACCAAATTTAACACACTTTTTGCTAGGCTCAGTATCAACGACATCTTCCACTGTAATTTTCATATCTACAATATGTTGTTGCCAAATTCCAACATTTCGATAGATTGCCCAATAACTATGATAATCTTTTGATCTCCAAATATTCTTATATTTGGTATCTATACCATCTTTCTTATGAAAGTCTGTAGTATTATAATTATTAGATGCTTCAAATTTTGTAACTCCCTTAATAAATTTAGGGGTAAAAGTATAATCACTAGGAATAACATATTCTTCATCGTTTTTTATCGTATTTCGTTTTGCTAAAACATTTACTGGATATAAAAATCCTATACATATAAGAAAAAGGTTAATGATACTTAAAACTTTCTTCATTTTCGTCACCTTACTATTAGTATAACGAAAGAACAAATAAAATTCAAGAACTAAAAAAATAATAATATTTTCTAAATTTGTGATAAAATAGCTACAAGGAGGTTTTTTATGAAAAAATTAATTTCAGTAAGTGATTATAGAAATTATTTAATAGCTTACTATCAATATGAATGTGATTTAAATATGGCAAAATTAGAACAAAGAAAGCAAATAATCAATAAATTTTATAGTGATCAATATTTACAAACCATTGTAGAAAATACCAAAAGATTCAATAGTATGTTATTAGAATACATAAAAAAAGAAGATCATGTAATAAATGAGAAAGTAATAACCACTATTGAACTAAATCATACAACTATTGATATTAATAATGGTTGTAGTGGAGGATTTCATAGTGATACATTAATACGTCCACTTATTTTAGCACAGGGTTCCTATATAAGTAGCTATTTATTACAGCAAAGTTTTCCAGACTTCACTATAGAAATTACTCGTGATTCTTATGAAGAACGATTCGATGATATTGTAACGACTTTTCCACTAGATGAACTTCATATCAGTTGCCCAAAGGAAGTATTCAATGAGATATATAATAGCAATTCTAATAAGTCTTCTCATAAAAAGCTAGTAAAGTAAACAACTTAGAAATCATTATGTCAAAAATATCAAATACCATTTCCATGTTGAATTTACTATCAACGGGAAGAAAATATAGCATTCAGGAGTTAGCAACCATTTTAGAGGTCTCTCCTAGAATGGTTCGAACTTATAAAGAAGAATTAGAAAAATCAGGAATTTATATTGATACTATCATGGGTCCCTATGGTGGTTATGTACTAAATCAGTCGATTCGAATACCAAAGAGAAAATTTAAAAAAGAAGACTATCTACTATTAGATCAAATGATTATGGAAACAAAAGATTCTAAAACAAAAGAAAAATTAACCCTATTAAAAGATAAGATTAGAGGGATTTATATTGGTAGTAAAGACGAGAAAAAAGAGTTAGACTTAACCAATGAAACACAACAAAAGTATAATACTCTAATGCGTGCTATCAAAGAGCGAAAAAAAGTAAAAATTCTCTATTATTCTTTTAATTCAGGAGAAAATGAGAGAATCATTGAACCTGCTGATATGTTTTTATTTAAAGATGGTTGGTATTGCGCAGCATTCTGTGAATTGAGAAAGGACATTAGACATTTTGAATTAAAAAGAATCAGAAAATTTGATTTATTAGAGGAAACTTTTTAAGTGGACGATATACTTCCTACTTAAGTGATATATTTCATTTAAGAAAGGAAGTTTTATTATGCAATATAAAATGGAAAATAATTTTCAAATGTTATCATCAAGGATATTTGATTCTATCTTACAATCAAATTTAGAAGAAATTTATACGATACTATCGAATATAAAAGAGGCCACTTTAATAAGTGGAACAGGTGGCTCTTATGTTGTAAGTACCTTTATGCAAAAGGTATTAAGTAAAAAGAACCACATTATTTGTGAAAATATCTCTCCTAGAGATTTATGCTACCGAAATATAGATGGTTTTAAAAATATCATTGCTTGTAGTTACAGTGGAAGTCATTTTGGAGTAGAGACATCTTTTCAGAATCCTCTTGAAAAATATTTATTCTCCGCAAATAAAATGGAAGGTATTACAAACATCAATTATAAAGTTACTAACTACGAAGATAGTTTCATCTCTTTGGCAGCCACCCTTATTCCAATGACCATATTACTTCTTTATTATCAAGAAGATTTTGATTTTGTAAAAACAGTTTTGTCTTCTTCTTTAGAGGACAAAATACAAAACTGTGATATTTACGAAATATTAAGTGGTTATGATTCTTTAACAGCTACTACTTTTTTAGATTCTACCATGGTAGAATCTGGTATTGGAATTCCTATTATTCATGATAAATATGATTTTTGTCATGGTAGAAGTACATTGGGTTTTGATTATCCAAGTGCCATGATTTTATTTGATGGTAAAAATGATTTAGATAAAAAATTTTTATTCGAACTAACAACAAGCTATCCTGATATGACCGTAATAGAAAGAAAATTCGAGGATGATATTCTAAATGACTACTATTTTACTTATATGAGTATGTTGCTTTGCAAAGAGGTAGCCGAACAAAAAAAGAAAGATCTATCAGATGTTAAGTATTCCCCTCTTGTCAAAAAATTTTATTACTATAAAGGAGGGATGTGAAATGAACAATTTAACTTATGTAACAAGTAATTACGGAAAAAAAGTATCCATAGAAGAACATTTTCAAAAAGAAGAAATTCCTATTGATTATTATGTATATGATTTTGATGAGCCAGACATCAATGATATTTGTGTTATATCAAAAGAAAAAGCTCGACAAGCTTATGAAATCATGAAATCCCCTGTATTCGCAGCTGACACTGGATTTTATATTGAAGATTATCCAAATCACGTTGTCAGGTCGTAATGACACGTTTTGGTACTATAAAAGTGTAATAAGTAAATCCACTGATCAGGATTGAACGTTACA
>CAJUIY010000063.1 GCA_910586865.1 uncultured Bacilli bacterium | reverse complement strand
TTTCCAATTTTAAATTTTTTAGAAAAACTATTGACTTTTAATAGTTAGCCTTTCTTTCGCCCTTTCAGTCCGCTGAAAGGCACAAATCGGTTTGAAAAAATTGACATTTCGCATTTTTAGTTTATAATAACAATTCGTTGTAGGTCCACTACAGAGCACGGCGAGGTGAGTGGTGTTAAAGTATAACTTTAAACCCGTATATTTATATGTGTCGATTATTCTCAGTGTGCAAATAAGTATTGCCGATAACAGTTTTTACTGTCAAGCACAAAACCTTATCTATGTTAAAACATTAATCGTTTTTTAGTTTGGTAATTTTCAGTCAATGCCTCAACATATTATTTTTTAATTGTTATCATAAACCATTAAATTTTGCGTTCTTGTTCAGTCAATATTTTTTTCAACTTTTCTCCTCCTCCTTTATTTCCTATAGTATACCATATTTGACTGATTTTTAAACCTTTTTTATTTCATTATTGAAAAAACAATTAAGACAAAATACTAGCAATAAAAGAAGAAAAAGGATAAATTATGTAGTAATCCTTATCTTTAATTTAGATTATAGATTACTTATTAAAAAAAGTGATGAATAAACTTTGAAGTAATAGTTATAAGCAGAATTAGGATTAAAAACTTTAGAACTAAAAAAGCAGATATGGTAACCTTGAAATTTAATAATATTATAAAAATATATAAAACAAAGATTTATCTTTTTTTTCTTTTATAATTCCTACTCAGATTTTTTATGTCATTCATACATTGTTCTAATTTTATCTCTTCTTGTAAATCATCATCTAAACAATAACAGATTCCTATACAATTCTTATAAACAGAAGGTATTTCAGTCATTCCATCGAATAAATCGGCAAGATTGGAAGGGAGATTTCCTTCCTCCTCTAAAACAAAACTTTTTCCTGTAATATAATCCTCGTATACTTTTTTATATTTCAAATCAAAAGGAGAACTTTCTTCTGTTACCTTTTTATGTGTATTTTCATCCAATCGTTTATAACTAACTTTTACTTTGTTCTCACAGACAGAAATTGTTGTCTCATTTTGATACCCAAATGAATCAAAAAAATGAATCCCATTATTCTCTGCTTTCCCGGCATAATTTTGTATGACACTCTTTGTCCATTTTTTTCTTTCATCATACTCTTCTGTTACCGTAGTGATATTAGCAAAAATTTCTTGTCTTTTCTCTTTCTTTTCATCCTGAAAAGGGATAACTTCCTGATTTCTAAAAGAAACCACTTTGTTATTTTTATTATAATAAAGTTCAGTTGCCAAAAATTTTTTTATCAAACGATTATCCATATCTAATATCATCTTTTTATAAAGTTCTAGATGGTTTATATCATGATTATATCCATTCCTATCTATAATCTTACCTACTCTAATAATGCAAAAATCATTACTTTCTTCCACTAACAATTTATCTTCTAAAGTCTCATAAGTCTTACGAGCTATTATGTTAAGAAGACTATTTAATATTTTTTCTCTATCTTCATATCCACGAAAATAATCAGTCTCCGAAAAATCAAAAAGTTCTATTTGGTTACAAAATAAAGAAATAATCATCTTTAATACTAAGTCATTTTCTGCACATTCTCTACTTATTCCTAACCTCTCTAATACCCTTTGTAAAACTACTTTATTGTTATATTGATTCATCATCCACTCATTCTCTTTTGTTACTCCAGTCATAAAAATACCCCTTCTTTTCTTATTTAATAATCTGTTCTAAAAACTTGGTTACTTATTATATCACTTTTTACAAAAATTGCTAGTATTTTATTTCTGATGCCTATCTAAAATGGCAGAAAAAATGGTTCCTAACGTTAATACGATTAAATCACTCATAGTATCTTTTATGGCAGAAACACATACTAGTCCTCGAGCTTCTTGCATATTCATATAAAGTAGTTGATCAAAAGTAAATTCAAATATCTCCCATATAGTTCCCATTGTTAGAGAAAAACAAAAGCAGAAGAAAATAAGTATTCTTTTTTTTCGTAATGAAGGGTGAAAATATAAAATCAATTCTTTTCCTATATAATAAAATAAAATTCCTGCTAAGGTATGGAGAAGAATATCCCAAAAAGAGAAAATTGTATAAAAATCAAAAACTCTTCCCGCTATTTGTGATAAAAACACAAAAATGAAAAGAAATCCATTTATAAAATTACTAAAACGAAAAGAAAACCATTTGTTTAAGAATTTATCAAAGTAGGTAAAAAGAAAGGTGGTTATGAAATAATGAAGAGTGTGGAAGTTTCCTTCCATCATCTGATAAAAAAATAGAAATAAAATATCAATTCTTAATAAGCTTGTTATTACTTGATAAAGACTCCTTTCTTTCTTTTCCATTTCACCATTCCACCTTATTATCATAAATTCTATTTTTTATCCTATGGTTATATCTTGTGTATTCTAAGAATTACTATGGAAGTTTTTTATTTTTTTATACAATCTTAGAATAAATTTATTCTAATCTTACCAATATAATAGTAAGGAGCGTGATACATATGAGTATTAGAGAACATATTATAAATAATTTTAAGGGAGATGATTATGATTCTTTACAAAGTGCGATTAATGAATCAATAGAATCAGAAGATGAAGTAACTCTACCTGGTATGGGAGTATTTTTTGAAATTGTTTGGCAAGGAGCAGATCAAAGATTAAAAAATGAAATGATGGAAATCATTAAGCAAAGAGTAAATCAAGGAGAACAAGAAAATAGCTAAAGTGAATTAGCTATTTTTATTTATCTCTTAAGGTAGCATGGAATTCTTCTTCTACCTTTCCTACTATTTTATGAAAGATGTCCATTACTTCTTCATTCGTTAAAGTTCTAGCTGAATCCATAAATTGAAGTTTAAAAGCAATTGATTTTTTATCTTCTTCGATATTACTACCAAGATAGACGTCAAAAACAGATACGTCGGTAAGCAATCTTCCACCTGTTTTTTTAATGACGGATATTACTTCTTGGACAGGAATACTCTTTTCGAAAAGAAATGCCATATCTTTTTCCATTCCTGGATATTTAGGAGCCTCTTTATACTTAAGGGGTTTAATCTTTCCCATTAAAGCATTTAAAGAAAATTCAAATACATAGATTTCATCTTTGGAAATCATAGGATGAATTCTACCTAAGATTCCAATAGGCTTTCTATCCAGTAAGATGGTGGCACTCTGAAAGGGGTGAAAATCTTTTTCATTACAAACTTCAAAATGATAACGATTCTTAAATCCCATGTAACATAAGATATTTTCGACGATTCCCTTTACCAAATAGAAATCAGCTTTTACGGATGGATTCCAATCACTTCCTAAGTAATTTCCACATAAAAGCCCACTAACTAAACTTTCTTCTTGATAATTTTTATCATATGTTTTACTAATTTCATATAAGAAGATATCTTCCACTTTATGAGCTTTATTAAAGCGATAAACACTCAAAAGAGAAGGAAGTAAAGTAGTACGAACAATGGATTTATCCATACTCATTGGATTTGGTAAAATGGCTTGCTCTTTTTTTCGGTAAGGAAACATTGCAGCCATACTAGGAGAAACTAGGGTATACGTTTTTGCCTCATTTAACCCCAGAGAACGTAATCTTTTGGATAACATCTTTTTATATTTGACATCACCCACATATTCCCCACGACGTATCGTAACAGTAGGAAGCGTAGAAATTAAATTTTGATACCCATAAAGTCTACCAATTTCTTCTGCGATATCATTTACATTTGGATCAATATCTAACCTTCTTTTAGGAATGGTAACAATAAATTTACTATTTTCTAATTGATATGGAAAATCAAGGCGTTCTAATTCCACCTTCATATCTTGTTCTGATATTTCAATACCTAAAATTTTATTAATATCAGAAGGAGTAAAGATTACCTGTTTATTTTGTTTATCTATGACATCGTATTTCACAACATCCGATAATACTTCCGCTTCTGCATACTTTTCTAACAAATGACAAGCCCGGTCCAAAGCCATTTCCGTATATTCATAATTTAATCCTTTGCCATATCTAATAGATGCTTCACTGCGAAGGTCTAAGTTATTTGCTGTATACCGAATACTTACGGGATCAAAGATAGCTGCTTCTATTAAGATATCGGTGGTACCTTCTTCTACTTCGGTATTTGCACCACCCATCACACCAGCAATACAAACGGCCCTTTCTCCATCCGTAATCACGATATCACTACTTTTTAAAACTCTTGTTTTTCCATCTAAGGTGATTACTTCTTCCATTTCATAAGCATCTCTAACGACTACTTTATCTCCTAATTTTTTCTTATCAAAGAAATGAAGGGGTTGTCCATACTCTAACATGACATAATTAGAAATATCGACTACATTATTAATTGGTCTCATTCCGGCAGCAGTAAGACGTCTTTTGATAAAATCCGGGCTTTCTCCTATTTTTACGTTTCTCACCATTTTAGCACTATAGTAGGGACATTTTTCTGTTTCCACTGCTAGCTCAAAATAATTCTCAATAGAATCTGCTACTTCTTTATAATCATTTTTAGGAAGGGTTACCTCACGGTTTAAGATAGCTCCTATTTCATAGGCAAATCCGATATGGTAATAACAATCATTATTACGATGTTTATGAATATCTAATTCATATAAAGTATCATCCAACCCTAAATATTTCATAGGATTTTCTCCTACTGGTGCATTTGAATCTAACTCTTCAATTCCTCTGTTATAAGCTTCTTCTGTCTTCTCTTCTAATCCTAATTCATAAAGAGCACAAATCATTCCATTTGATTCTTGCCCTCTAATTTTACTGGATCTGATTTCAAAATCCCCTGGTAAGATTGCTCCAGGTAAAGCCACTATCACCTTTAATCCTTTTCTCACATTAGGAGCACCACAGACAATTTGAGTCGTTTTTTCTCCGATATTTACTTGACACACATGTAAGTGATCACTATCAGGATGATTTACACATTCTACCACTTCACCTATTACCAAATAATCAATATGATTCGTGATTACTTTTTCTACATTAATACCAGATTGTGTAATTTTAACAGCTAGTTCTTTTAAATCTTGGTCAGAAATATCAATATAATCTTTTACCCATTCTAAACTAATCATTCCATTCCATCTCCTTTCGATCAAAGGTGGTAACTTCTCTTAAATCCGTATTGTAAAGAACACGACAATCGTCAATGCCATACTTAAGCATCGTAAGGCGATCAGCACCAAATCCAAAAGCAAAGCCACTCCACTTTTCTGGGTCATACCCACTCATACGTAAAACATTAGGATGAACAATCCCTGCTCCTACTACGGTAATCCAACCTGTATTTTTACAAATATGACAACCACTACCATGACAGTGAAAACAACTAATATCACCTTCTACCGAAGGTTCTGTAAATTGATAATAACTAGGATGAAAACGGGTTTCTGTCTCTGGACCAAATAATTTCTTAGCAAGTACATCAATCGTGCCTTTTAAGTCTGACAATGAAATATTCTTATCTACTAACAATCCTTCAATTTGCATAAATTGATGGGAATGAGTGGCATCATCATCATCTCTTCGATACGTTTTACCTGGACAAATCACACGAATTGGAATTTCTCCTTTTCCTTTTAACATCGTCCTTACTTGAACTGGTGATGTTTGACTTCGAAGTAGAATCTCTTCTCCTTCTAGATAAAACGTATCCTGTGCATCTCTAGCAGGATGCCCTTTTGGAATATTTAACATTTCAAAGTTATACTTATCTTCTTCAATTTCGGGACCATCTACTACATCATATCCCATAGACATGAATACTTCTTCTACTTCTTCTACTAATTTCTCTAATATATTAGGAGCACCACTAACCACTTTTGTAGCAGGCAAACTAATATCAATGGCTTCTTTTTTTAATTTTTCATTTAATAATACGCTCTCAAATTCTTTTTTCTTTTCGTCATAATATTCATTAAAAAGAGTTCTTACTTCATTCACCTTTTGTCCAAATTCTTTTTTCTCCTCATTTGGAATATTCCTGATTTCTTGATTTAGTTCCGAAATAAGTCCCTTTTTGCCAAGATATTTTACTTTTAATTCGTTTAACCCTTTTAAATCTACCACCGCATTTTTATCTTTATCGATTAAAACTTTCACTTCTTCTATCTTTTTATTTTTCATAACATTTCCCTCTTTCCTCTTATTTTTTCTAAAAGTTTTGGTCTTTGTTCGTTCTTTTTACCTTCAATTAACTCTATTACCTGATTCCAACTAATGTCCTCTATATTAGTAATTACTACTCCAAGTGCTTCACATACTTTTCTTTTATTTTCTCTATCAAGATATTCCATCACTTTCTGTGCCACTTCCTCATTTGGGAAGACACTTCCATAGGTATAGACAACCTTTCCTTTCTTTTCTCTATTGCTAATATTTGGTGTATCTTCCTGTAATTTCGATAAAAAGTCAGCTATGGTACCCTTTTTCAAATTACTTTCTCCAATAAATCCTATTATTCCAGTATTTTCTTCTTGATTTCCTCTCATTCTAATAAAATCTCCTTAACTCTTTCATGTTTTTGATGCTTTTTATTTTACTTTTATCAAAATCGTTCTTATTGTTTGGATTATAATAAATAGAATCGATTCCTACTTCCATCGCACCATAAATATCTGCTTCTAGAGAATCTCCAATCATCACACACTCATCTATTGGATACCTACCACAAGCATTTATATAACCTTGACGATTTGGTTTTATAAAAGAATCCCCTCCATAAAAATCATCAAAATAGTCTTTCAGATTACTTTTCTCTAACCGAATAACTTGAGGTTTTAAAAACCAGTTTGTAATAATTGCTAAACTCTTATTTCTATGTTTTAAATCATTTAGAGTTTCTACTACTTCTTCTATTATAATAGGAGGTGTTTCACTCAAAGCTTGTTGCCAACCATTAATTATTTCTTTACTGATTAGAACTCCACTCTTATAAGTAAGATATTTAGAAAGAAGAGAAATATCATAACACATATGTCTTTGTTCGTATTCAGCTACTAATCTTCCAAGCATAGGAAGAAATCGTTTCGCATCCTCACTATTTAAAACACTCATAAAGTATTCCTGTTCATAGGAATAATTAGACTCTAATAAAGTTCCATCAATATCAAATAGAAATCTCTGTTTCTCCATAAATAAATTCCTCCAAAAAAAGATAACTAATAGACATAAGGACGATTTCTCGCGGTACCACCTTACTTTATAGTTATCTTTTACTATACACTTAAACTCTTTTAACGCAAGAATTACGCTTACAATTAATAAGAACTCCTAAGACGAATTCATGATTTATCCTTACTTGTTTTCACCAACCACAAGCTCTCTTGAAAGTATTCCATCACTACTACTTCTTAATCCAAGTCGATAATGTTATTATAACATGTTTTATATTTTTTTCAATCCTTATTTTTTTAGAATTCTTCCAAATGAAAAAGTGGATTTCCACTTTCTCTAATTAAGAGTCTTATCTTTTCCTAAGACATATCGACCTATTTTTGTATAATCATCAGAATCCACTACTTGTGTTTCTATGACATCCGTTGCTTGAAATACTAACGTATCTGCATCATATTTTAATTTGGATAATACTTGTCTTGAAGTTAATG
>CAJUIY010000062.1 GCA_910586865.1 uncultured Bacilli bacterium | reverse complement strand
AGGAAAATATGAAGAAATTTTTAGTTATATGTATAGGATTATTATTACTAGTAGGGTGTAGTGATACTACCAATACTCCAAGTAAGAAGGTAGAAGACTTTTTAGGAAAATATCAAAAACAGGATGATGATGTCTTAACACAACTTGATTTAACATTAGATAGTGACACTACAATGGATGAAGATCAAAAGAAAGAGTATAAATCATTATTACAAAAACAATATCAAAATTTATCTTATAAAATTACAGATGAGAAAATAGAAGATGAAAAAGCAACCGTAGAGGTAGAAGTAGAGGTATTTGATTATAAATCTTCCATGGATAAATCCAAAGCTTATTTTGAAGAACATAAAGATGAATTAATGAAAGATAATAAGGACGACAATAAAGATAATAAAGATAACGATACGAATACAGATAATAATGATAATAACAACAACGATAATAATAATGCCATAGATGATGCGAAAGCATATATTGATTATAAAATTCAAGAATTAAAAAATGTTGAAGATAAAACAACTTATGATATTACCTTTAATTTAACAAAAAAAGATGGAGAATGGGTAGTAGATGATTTATCAGATACTGATCGACAAAAACTTCATGGACTATACTAGTAATAGTCTTTTTTCTTTGATATAATGATTAAAAAAGAGATATCGTTTAGGTGGTGTAAAATGATAAAAAAGCCAATGATTTTCTATGATTTAGAAGAAGATAATGTCAATAAGACACTTCATTTTGAAAATAAAGTATTTAAAAATCATAAACTAGAAAAGGAATTAATAGAGAAAGAATTCAATTCTTGTATGTTTCAACATATTGATTTTTCAAGTTTTCCTTTAGAAAATATGGATATGATAGATTGTATTTTTGAAGATTGTGATTTATCAGGAATGAAGTTGGAAAATAATACCTTAGTTAGATGTGAATTTAAAAGATGTAAGTTAGTAGGTAGTTTTTTTGATAATGTAGGAGAAAATGATATCCTCTACAGTGAATGTAATTTTAATTATAGTGTTTTCTCAGAAAGTACTTTTAAAAATGTTTGTTTTACTAGTACGAATATGATTGATTCTAGATTGTATTTAATTACTCATAAGGGGTTAGAATTTACTGATTGTAATCTTTCTAATATGGAAGTGATGGAAACAAAATTAAAAGAGGTGGATTTATCTAGTTGTAATATTTCAAATATTAGTGTAACACCAAAAGATATCGAAGGCGCTATTATTGATTATAGCCAACTACTGGATGTTGTTTCTTTGTTAGGTGTAAAAATAAAGTAGGTGTATTTATGCATAAAATATTATTTATTTGTTATGGAAATATTTGTAGAAGTCCAATGGCACTTATGATTTTTAAAGATATTATTAAGAGAGAACAGAAAGAAAATTTATTTTTTTGTGATTCTTGTGCTACTTCCTATGAAGAAATAGGAAATGATATTTATCCTCCAGTTAAGAAAAAATTAGAAGAAAAAAAGATTCCTTTTTCCAACCATCAAGCGAAAATATTTCAAGAAGAAGACTATCATCAATTTGATTTTATTATCGTGATGGAAAAAAGTAATAAAGAGGAGTTACTAAGATTGGTAGAAGATAAAGAGAAAAAGATACACTTACTGCTTGAATATACCAAAGAAGTAAGAGATATTGAAGATCCTTGGTATACTAGAGATTTTGAAAAAGCGTATCAAGACATTTATGCTGGTTGTGTAGGACTTTATCAATATTTAATGGGAAATCATCATGGAAAAATGGAAAATACAAAGTAATATTGAAAAGATAGAACGAGGAGGAAATACGAACTTTTTGAATAAAAAAGATATTCATACGATTACCAAAATACTAGATAAAAGAAATGTGAAATACCAGGTATTTGTTCCTTATGAAGAAGCTGAAAAACAAATTATTTATGGAAATCAAAAAAATGCTACGTTGTATCTGATAAAAACAAAAGAAAAGTTAACTCATCCTAAAATACTAGGAACTTTGTTTTCCCTTTCTTTGGAAGAAGATTGTTTTGGGGATATTGTTACTGCCCATGATAATTATTATATTATGGTAGTGGATAAAATAAAAAAATATATCGAGATGAATTTTTTGAAAGTAGGAAAGATAAAAGTATCACTAGAAGAAAGAGATTTCTCTGAAATAAAAAAACATCAGTTATCGTATCAAGAAATAAAATTAACACTTTCTTCTCTAAGAATGGATAATGTAGTAGCAAAACTAATTCCAACGAGTAGAAAAAAAGCAAGTGATGTGATAACTAATCAAAAAGTAATGATGAATTATGAATTATTAAAAAACAATAATGTTATTGTAAAAAAAGAAGATATTTTTTCAATTCGAGGAATTGGTAAATTTAAAGTAGTAGCAGTCACAGCCACAAGTGAAAAATATATCGTAATTCTTCATAAATATATTTGAATTTTTTATAATAGATGTTATAATTCTAGTAAAGAAAAAGAGGTGTCGTATGGAAAAGAAAAAACATAAAACATTAAAAAGAGTGATACTAGCAATCGTTGCTATCGTAGTAGTGTTGGCAGCAATTATTATTTATTTTGTTGTAAAAGACTTACAACAAGAAGAATTATTGAAACAAGAGATTGTAAATTATTCCAATAAGAATTTAGGGACAGATGATTTTCCAATTGTTGTCAAAACAACAGGAGATTATGCTTATGTAGAAGAAGCAGTCAAAAAATACTATAAAAATCTGTCTGATAATGTGAAAGCCATTAATTCTTATTTAAAAAATGATAAATTATTAACGGTCTTATCTCCTGATAGTTTAAAAAATGATCGACCAACTTATGCTTCTAGTCATGAAATAATCAAAAGTACAAGAGATAACATTAACGAATCATTAAAAAATATTGATGAATTATGTGATGAAAAAACAATTAAGAATTTAATTGATAAAGAGAAATTAGATGATGGGGATTATTATTACGATTTGTATTTAAAATTTATGTATACTGAAAAAGACAAAGAAGATTTAGAGAAAACAAGAGAGGTTATGCAAGAAATATCGAAAACCTTTAATCAGTATTTGGATAAAGCAGATGAAATATTAACATTCTTACAAGTAAATGATAATACGATTGAATATAATGCAGGAATGGTTTATTTCCGTTCTACTAATCAATTAGCAGAATATAATAAGTTAGTTACTGAACTTCAAGAGATTGCAAAGGGAATGAATCATGTTGGAGAAGAAAAGAAAGAAAGCAAAAGTGATGCAATTTAAAGAGTAAATTTTACTCTTTTTATATTTTGTTAAAAATGGGTATAAAGCTTGATAAATTCTAATTACTCAAAAAAATTAAAGGCTCATAGTATATATTGAAAATACTTAGAGTTTACCAAATAAAATATTATTTTAAATTTTGATCTAATTTTTGGCAACGCACTAAAAATATATTTTAGGAAGGAGATGAAAAACATGGCTGAAAAAGCTACTACAGGAGATCCCTATGTACAAAATGTACAGAAATGGGTTAATGAAACTTACAGAGGTAAAACGGGATATACTGTAATAACAGAAAATGGTAAAACTGGTTGGACTACCATTTATGCATTACTTCATGCATTACAAATTGAACTAGGTATTATAAATACTGCAGATAATTTTGGTAATGGTACAATTAATGCTTTTAATAGTCAATATCCAAATGGTGTTAAACAGCAAGCTAATGGAGAAACTACTAAAAAGAATATATATGGAATAATTCAATGTGCATTATTATGTAAAGGTTACTCAATTGGTATTAACACACCTACTTGTAATTTTTATGCAGGAACTGGAAATGCAATTAAAAACTTAAAATCAGATGCAGGAATAGATAATTCATCATCAACTGTAACTTTAAATGTTATGAAAGCATTAATGTCTATGGATTATTTCTACTCTTATGATACATCTACTAAAACGAAAAACATTCAAAAGATACAAAGATATTTGAATGCAAATTATGAAAAATACATTGGACTTACCCCTTGTGATGGTATCTATAGTAGAGGAACGAATAAAGCCTTAATTTATGCCATTCAAGCAGAAGAGGGAATGTCAACTTCTGTTGCAAATGGTAATTTTGGTCCATCTACAAAAAGATGTTGTCCTACTATTCCTTATAGTAATGCTGAAACTAATTATAATGGAAGTACATATAATGAAGCAAAAATTGGAAAATTTGCAAAACTAGTCAATATGGGTTTGTATGTCAATGGTGTAGGGGATGGAGATTTTGGAATAACAGTAAGCACTGCTTCTGTAAAACAATTTCAAGATAAGTATGCATTACCTATTACTGGTGTAGTAAATCTAACAACATGGTTGTCTATCTTCATTAGTAGCGGTGATACCTCACGTTCTG
Organism: uncultured Bacilli bacterium; assembly: GCA_910586865.1. Lineage (GTDB taxonomy): Bacteria > Bacillota_I > Bacilli_A > RF39 > UBA660 > UMGS995. Next base: position 3,439 of record CAJUIY010000062.1, on the reverse strand, counting down.
CGAAAGCATGTGATTGTGCAACTATATTAACTGCTGCTAAAGCAAAAACTTTATATGATAATGGTTACCGATACGTTGGTAGATATTTATCTGGTACTATTGCTAGTGGAGCTAGCAAGGCTTTATCAAGGGAAGAACTACAAATCGCATTTGATGCAGGTTTAAGAATATTCCCAATTCAACAAGCAAGTGCGAATAAAGTTTCCTATTTTACTGAAGCCCAAGCTGTTATCGATGTTAACAGTGCATATGAATATGCTACTAATTTAGGAATTCCAAAAGATACTGTTATTTATTTCGCAGTCGATTGTGATCCTCAAGATACACAAATTACTTTTAATATTATTCCATACTTTAAAAAAGTATATGAAACCATGAAAGATTCTAAAAATAGCAAGTATAAAATCGGTATCTATGGTACAAGAAATGTTTGTTCTAGAGTCAGTGATAAGGGCTATGCAGTAAGAAGCTTTGTTAGTGATATGTCTACAGGATTCAGTGGGAATTTGGGATTTACAATTCCAAGTAATTGGGCATTCGATCAGTTTGCAACAGTTACAGTTGGCTCTGGTAATGGACAAATTGAAATTGATAAAGATGGCTATTCAGGATTAGATAATGGTATTGGCACTATTTTAACATCGACTGAAGAACCAGTGGTAACACCTGAACCAGATTATACTAAATCAATAGGATATGATACTGACTCTCCACAACCTGCAGTAATGGTTAATACTTCTAATAAATCAATTAATGTATATTCTTCAAAAGCAAAAGGAGTTGCTAATGTAAGCCCTGCAAAAGAAGAACTAGAAATTGCATGTAATGCTCTTGGATATCTTTTATCAAATCCAGCAGAAACAAACCTTTGGGGAGTAACTGGAGAAAAAGTTGGTGAAATTAAACCCGGAGATTTCTTTATTAGATTTGGATGTAAAAATCATGAATATGATAATGATCCTAGGTATGTTAATAAGATTAAAAATGAAGGAGATTCTGTACATAAAGTAATGTTTAGAACTTCTGATGGAATTGTACGCTATGGATATATCCAAGAGGTTATTACCATTGAGACATATGATAGCAAAGATTCTCAAAGGAAAGAAAGAGAAAACTTTTGGTATTACAATTTTGATCCAGAAAATAACAAATTAGTGAAAAATAATGTTGGAGAAACAATTGATTCTGTATATACAGTAAAAAGAGAATTAAAATATATTAACAGTGATTCTAAAAACGTAATTGGAACTTTACCTATTGGTACACAATTAAAGTATCCAGGAAATGCAGGTCAGACGTTTAACGGATGGATACATTTTAAGAAAAAACGTGAAAATAGTAATGAGGAATGGCAAGATTTAGATCCTACAAATCCTGAAGGTGCTTATGTTGATTTAGATATGAAAAATGGAGTTAATGGTTATAAGAGATCATTGTGGTAAAATAAAAAGAGAAAATACTAAATTGAAGTGATATAATAAAAGTAGACAGATAAAAAAAGAACTGTTTACTTTTTTCTTTGTTAAAATAAATTTAGGAGGAATAAAATATGAGGAAAAATAATATGAGAACACCTGAGGAAAAAGAAAAAATTATTTTAGAAATGATAAACAACAATTTGGGATTTCATACTATGAGTAAAAAATATGATATTTCTAAAAGTGTTTTGTCTAATTGGTATTACGCTTATAAAGAAAGGGGCATTGATGGTTTAAAATCCAAAACAGGAAAAGCATCAAAAAATCATCAAAATATGGGAATACATCTAAGGAAACCCAAAAATAAAATTGAAGAATTAGAACTCGAATTAATGAAGAAAGATATTGAGATAGCCAGATTAAAAAAAGGTTATCAAGTGAAAGGAGTTGGTGCCGAAAGGGAATTCGTTATTACATTCGACAAGAATACAAAATAATTGAGGAATATAAAAAGAAATATCCAATTAAATTATTATGCGAATACATGTCAGTAAGTAGGTCTGGATATTATAAATGGAAATTTAGACAAAAGAATCCATCAAAAAAAGAATTAGCAAGGCAATCTGACATTAAAATAATAAAAGAAATTCATAAAAACCATCCTTCTCATGGTTATAGATGGATTAATGCCTATGCAAGACTAAAGTATGGTATTGTATGGTCAGATTATCATGTACATCTATGTTGTAAATATGAAAATATAAGATTTACTGGAAAACATTATCAATGGAAAAAGCCAGGTGAAGAAAAAGAAAAATTCAATAATTTAGTTTGGAATGGATGGAAACATTTATCAAGACCATTTGAAGTTATTATTTCAGATATGACTGCATTTTGGGTTAGAAAAACATATTATGAATTAACGTTATATTTTGATGCTTGGAATAAAGAAATTATTGGATATGGATTAGTTTCACGTAAAGGAAATACAAAATCATATTATGATGGTCTTAATCAAGTTTTAGATAAAATAAAAGAAGAACAAATTGAAGAACCTATCATTTTGCATACAGATCAAGGTTCAGTTTATTCTTCTAAAGAATATAACAATCTTCTTAAAGAGTTCAATATCCAGCGTTCAATGTCAAGAGCTGGAACACCTACAGATAATCCAGTTAATGAATCATTGAATGGTTGGATAAAAGAAGAATTGTTTATTGATTTTGATTTAAAACATTGTGAAGATGTTCTAAATCTAATTAAATTATATATTAATTATTATAATAATGAAAGACCATGTTACTCATTAAAATATAAAACTCCAATTCAATATAAAATTGAATCGGGATTTTAATGAAACGTTCTTTTTATAAAGTGTCTATTTTTTATTGACTACTTCAAATCAGTACTTTTTCTCTTTTTTAATAATTTAAATCTTTGGGAATATCTTCTTTTTGGATTATTGTAACATCCTTTAAATTAAGACTCATTTTTCCATAAAAACTATCTCCACTATCGTAGTTTGAGTAGTTATAATAAATAAAGCCTTCATGTATTCCTATAACTCTGTCCATTCTTCCTGTTTTATTATTAAATATCTTATTTAAGTTTCCTCTATCTACTACTTTACCATTAGACAAATTATATGATGCAGGTTCAAATCCTAGTATATATATTTTATCATCAGTCCAACAGACGAATCTGCCTTCTATACCTTGTCCAGATGGTACTGAAAAATGTTTTTGATACATATTTGTTTCTATGTTTTTATAAACAGAATATGTTTCAAGTTCAGATTCTGTATCATCAATTACTAATGCATATTCATTATGTTGAGATATTATATTAAGACTTTGAATGCTTTTAGAGACTTCTGTAGAATCATTAGAATTTATGTTTTCAAAAACATACATACAACCTACTGTAATAAAAAAAATAATCAATACTAAACAAGTAATAAATTTATTTTTCATAGTTCCTTGTATGATATATATAGTCAGTTTACAAGAGAGATTTTGTAT
>CAJUIY010000061.1 GCA_910586865.1 uncultured Bacilli bacterium | reverse complement strand
TGAAAAAGAAGGGAGGTAGATATTGATGAAAACTAAGACTTTTATAATAAAAGTTCTAAAGCTCATTGCTATCATTTTGTTACTTTCTACCTTACTGGTGTTAGCAATAAAAAAATAAGACACTCTTCAGCATTGACAGAGTGTCCAACCAAAAATTGAGTTTAAACTCATTTAGAGGCGACATTCACTTGCGAATATAAATGTTCCTCTTTTTTTATTGTATGCAAATTTCCTTGACATATTCATAATATCATATTTATACGATCTTGTCAAAAATGATTTTACAAATATTTAGTTTTAAGAAACTATTTAAATTTTCTGAATTAATATATGATAATGATATGATTCTGTTGTCCCATTATGTTTTTCATAATACTCGATTTCTTGGTGGATATTAATTATTTTAAAATTGCTAAATAAATCTTTTGCTAAATTATAATCAACATAAAAATGTGGTACTTTATATTCTGGGCCTTCTTCCATTCTTAATCTTGTATTTTCATCAATTAAAGGCCAACTTTCTTGCTTAAATCCCCACGTATCTTTTGATCCTAATGTCAAATAGCATTCACCATTACGTTTCATTACTCTATTTAACTCATTTATTATTCGTTTTATCCCTTCTGTATCTGTATGGGAGATAACATTTCTACAATATATACAATCAAACTGTTCATCATTATAAGGTAATTTGAGCATATCTCCAACCTTATAGTCAAACTTCAAATTTTCTTTTTCAGCCCATTCTTTAGTTCTATTAATAGCTTCTTGGCTAATATCAAAACAACTAATATTAAATTTATTTTTTCCAAATAGTATTGAATGTCTACCTAATCCACATCCTAAGTCAAGAAAAATTTTCTTACCCTGTGTTTTCCATCTGTTTAATAAATAATATGATTCCACACTTGGATTTTTCCAAATTTCTTCTCTCTCATTTTTAACAATTTCCCACTTCCAGCCTTTTGAATCTACCATATTTCTCGCCTCCATAAATTCTATTTACATAATGAATTAACATATGATATATTTGTACATTATTAATAACCAATTTATATAGATATTGTAATACTTTCTAAATTATTTTTAAAGATTTTTTGAACATTTTCTTTAAATTTTTTTGAAGTGTTTTTTATTTTTATGTACCAACCCAAGAGTTACATTTTTAGCAGGATAACCTCGTCTGACAACAACTCGCCAGTGGCGAGTTTACAAAGGTTTCCATGTATGACATTTCTATTTTTGTATGACAATTGTAAGACATAAAATTAAGAAAAAAGTTAAAATATTTGCTATATTTACCTATTTGTATTACAAAAGTCAGACAAAATCGGCTATTTTCGATGGCTAAAATACACCAATTTGTACCAAAATTTAAGTGTTTTTATGAATCTCATAACTTTTGTTGGTACAAAAAGATGTACCTTAAATATCAACATTTATAATATTTATTGGACTGACAGGTACTTCTATTAATCCATAATTCGTTATTTTAAATTTATCAATAATAGGTATTAATTTAAATGGTTCATTAAAATAGTTACCTTTGTTATATTTAAGCATAAATTGTTTATCATTAATTTGTTCTTTCTTTAATTCTTGATAATCTATAGGAAAGTTTAATTGTAATTTCTTAATATACTTCTTAATTTCTTCTCTAGTCATTGGAGCTGATATTTCAATATTTATCGACAAATTATTGGCTTTTATTTCTTGGTTTCTATTAATACCACCATTATTAAAAAGATTTGCATATTCTTCAATAAATGTTTTCCTGAAAGTAATATGTTTTATTTTTATATCCCTATCATTTTTAATAACTTCTATCGAATCAATATAACTTGTTATTAATTCTTGTTTTTCTGATATAGTAAGTTCACTCCATTTGGCTTGAAAATTTAATTCGTAAAAGGGACTAATAAAACACTTTATACTTTCTATATCTCTTTTAAGCATCATATCTTCAAAAGTGAAATTATATTGTTCTAGATCTTGCTCTTCTTTGATTTTATACTCAATATCTTTGATTCTATTTTCTAAGTATGTTTTATCTTCTTTATATTCTTTTAAACTAATAATTTCATTTAAGTAAGCATCCTTAAGTCTTATTTCTTTATCTTTTAATGTATTTAGTTCTTTAGAAAGTAATTCATTAGTATTTGTTATTTTATGTTTCAAAAGTGGAGCAAAATATTTTCTAACAATAGAATCATATTCTATTATTTGACCTATTTCATCTACTAACAATTCTACTAGTTTATCTTCTCTAATATAAGTTTTACATTGATTGCATTGATAATAAATATATTTCTTTTTAGAACCCCCTGGAGCTTTACAAGCCATTATTTTATGACAATTAGGACAAATAATTTTTTGAAAGAAGATATAATCATTTCTTCTAGTATAATTTCTTGTATTTTTTCTAGTTTGCTCTTGGCATTCTTCCCATAACTTTTTAGAGATTATTGGCTCTACGACATTTTTATAAAGAATTGGATTACCAGTTCTAGTACCACTGATAAAATCACCTTTGTAAAGTGGATTAGATAGTATCTTTAGTATTGTTGTGTCATACCATTTTTTATTTAATACTTTTTCTTCGTTGAAAATATTGGCTATTTGTTGATATGACTTTCCTTTATAATATAAATCAAATATTCTTTCTACGATTTCACTTTCAGCAGGATTAATAATTAACTTCTTATCTTTTCTCATAAAACCTAATGTTTTTCTAACTGGAATATGACCATCTTTAATAGCTCCAACCATACCAAACTTTGTTCTTTCACTAACTCTTTCAATTTCAAGTTGTGATAAAACAGTAAGCATTCTTACAAAGAATCTTCCATTAGCGGTAGAAGTATTGATATCATCCATAGCACATTCTAAACTACAATTATATTTTTCTAATTCACTAATTAATATTTCTAAATCTCTAATACTTCTTGTTAATCTATCAAGTTTATAAGCAACAATAACATTAACTTTACCATCTCTTACACTTTCTATCATTTTTTGAAATTGTAGACGATGCTCCATATCTTTTCCTGATATTCCAGCATCTTCATAAATATCATAGATATTATAATCTCGATATTTACATAAATCTTTTAATTTTTCTTGTTGTTCAGGTAGAGAATAACCCTCACGGGCTTGATCCTCTGTGCTGACACGACAATAGATTGCTGCATTCTTTTTATTCATTTATTTCCTCCTTTTCAAGAATTTAAGCATTTTACCATATTTTACTACCTACATTTTAAATTACAATAAACTAAATCAGCATAATTTCGCTTTTTTTCGTATTCAATTTGTATTTAAAATGTACACTTGATAAAATGTTCTAATTCTTTCAAAGGAATAGATTTAGTTAAATCATTCATATAGACATCTTCACATTCATTAAAGAAAAGATAAGTAGTCTCATTTATTTCAAGGCTGTGTGGCTCTATATAGGCAATATTAGTATTTGTCAAACTAATAATATTACCTTTTTCTAGCTTAGCTTTAATATTATTAAACTTAAGCAAGTTATTAATTTTCTTTTCTAATACCTCATCAATTTCTAATTTTTCTTTTACTATTTGCATTACTAATTACTCCTTTCAAAACAAACAAAAAAGATTAACCGAAATTAACCTTTTATTTTGAAAGTCGAATTAGTTCGACTAATTTCCCTATGGTGCCGTTGGGGAAGTAATTTACAACTTTACCAATGAAAATTGACATAAGAATCAATCATTACTATTAGTTTACCATAAAACTAACAATCTACAACAAAAAATATTAAATTTGTAAAAACTTATCTATAATATTTTGCTCTATCTTTAATTGGAACAAGTCTTTTTATTGCCTGTATCTCGTCTTTTAATCTCAATTCACTATCTGGTAAAAGAAAATCACTTTGATTATATTCAACATACATTTTTCTATCTTCATCATAGTTCATTTTTGGAATACGAACAATAGTAAAATCATTTAAAATATAATTATAAAAAGTTGAATAAATTTTTATTTCAGATGTTGTTATGGTTCTTGGAATTCTTTCTATTGAATGATACCCTAAATATTGTACTAACGTATCTTTGAAAAAATTCAATATTATCCTCATTTTATAATTCCAATACATAAAATCAAATTGATACATAGCAGGAATTCTCCAATTATATCTACTATCATCTTCTCCCTCATTTTTAGGGTACTTTTTCAAAATATTTTGATAATAAGGACTATGATAAAATTCTTCTTCATTCATAATATAATAATTTTTTCCAAATCCATTCATAAAAGACTCATTTTGGTAGCAATTATAAAAAAATTCTATTAAATCTTGATCTAATTTATCATAGGGACTGATTGAATTTGAGTGTTTCCTTTGCCAATCGTTATCTTTTCTTATGTTTTCAAGTGCATTTTTTAATTCTTCTCTATAATCTTCACATATTAATTTTTCATATTCCAATCCTGTAAGTGGTTTATCGTGTCCAAAAACGTGTACTCCATTTTCAAAAACACTTTTATCTCTTATATAAAAATAATTTACAAATAAATCAGTTGTAGGATTATTATCATGCCCACCTAATCCAAATGGCATACTATAATCTATTTTTTCTCCTAGTTTGTTTAAAAAACCTACGAAATGACAATATTTAAAACTTTCACAATCTATTTTTCCTTCATTAACTACATCTTTATCAAATTTTAATATCATATTGCACCTCCATGAATAAAAGTAATTGGTTATATTATACACTAGTTTAAAATTTTTTCCTATATTTCTATTTCAAAATCATCTTTTCCCTTATCATCATGTTCTTTACTAAAATTATATTTATCCTTTAACTCATTAAAAGTATCTTCTTTAATAATTCCTTTTTTGTATAAATCTTTTGATACATCAAAATATTTTTCTCGTTCTTTTTCTTTATCGAATAACTTATCTTTAATTAAAGACATTACTCGTAAAAATTTATCTTTCCAAAATTCTAGAGTATTTTTTAATGAATGATTTTCTTCTTTCAGTTCTTCAATTTCTTCATCTTTATTTTTGATATTTTTAGTAAGATTTTCTACTCTTAAAGTAAGTGCCTCATTGTTTTCAGTAAGTGTTTTAATTTTTTCGTGATTCTCCTTAATTTCAGTATCTACATTATTAAGAGTTACAGATAAAGTTTGAATTTTCTTATATTCTTCATTTGTTTTACTAACTGAATCAATATAAGATACTAATTTTTCTTTATCTTCTTGTTTTAACACATATTTTTCTTTTGAAGTTAAAGTTGTTTTTAAATCTGTTATAATCTCTTTAACTTCTTTAGTATGATTATCTAATTCTAACGATTTTTTATTGGCTATTTCTAATCTTTCTTGATTTTTTTCTAAATGTTCTTTCATTTCCACATAGTTGTCCATTTCAGTTATATGATAATCGCGATTTCTGCCTTTTCTCTTGCATTTTAATGAGTTAGTAAGATTATATTCTTTATTAAATGATTCAATACAAAGCGTTCTCATTTTATCTTGAAGTTTACGAAGTGATTCTTTGGTAAATACATCACTTTTTCCAACCTGTTTAAACATACCATTTTTACCACCAATTTTAATTGGAACACCAACAATATGGAGATGTGGACTTGTTTCATCATAATGAATAATTGCACTTGCTATTTTGAATGTTGGTAATATTATTTCTAAATCAATAACTTGCTGTTTAAATACATTTGTCATTCGTTTTTTGAAATCTAAATCTTTCGTATCCCAATACTTTTTATCTCCAAGTTCTATAATAATCTCACAAGCTAAATCACTTTTAGAATTATTACTTACATGAGTGAAGTAGTCTTTTATTTTTCTGTTTTCTCTTGTTTGTTTAGCATTGTATTCTTCCTTTGCCTCATCAAATTCATCTCTATATAACTTTTTCACATCATCTACAAGAGAAGAACTGCCTCTAATAATTTCAATATCATACTCTCTATCATCATATTTTCTATAATTATGATTATCACACTTAGTAAGTCCTGCTGAATTTTGTATTGCATTATTACTCTTAGATGTTGTACCACTTACATTTGATTTTGCACTATTCCTAGAACTATTTTTCTTATTCTTATCACTGCCTAAATGAAATGAATATGCTAATTGTATAATTATCACGCTCCTTTATTTTTATAGTTGTTTTAATGATGTTTTTTAGGCTATATTTTGGCTTTGACAAAATATTTAACCCCCTAGGTATTTTGCCAAGTATAGCAAAATGACCTCGTGGGCTAAGGACACCTTAGAATCCGTTTTACTTTATTCCATATTGTTTTAAAACTTCGTAATAAAACAAAATTACATAAAGCATTAGGAAGAAACAACTTCTTCAGAAGTTTCCTCTTCCTCTTCATAAATAGTACATTCTGCTAATCCAATAGCATTTGCAGGTTTCACAATAGTAGGCTTTACTTCTCTAGTAAGTATTCCATCGGTTTTATCTGGAATATACTTAAATACTGCTTCTTCATCTTCAAGAATTGTACCACTATCTTTATTGATATAAAGAACTCCTAAATCGTATTCTTTCATCTTCATATCTGGATCGATTTCTCTGTAATTCTCCATAGGGAATATTCTAACGATTGCTTGACTATCTTCATCTATATTGAAATAAAACATTGAAGTTTCTGTATTATAAGTTGCTTGATAGAATCCTACATCATAGAACTCTCTTAATCTTAAAATATGTTGCCATACCTCATCGTCATTTCTGTACTCACTAAATCTTAAAGTTCCCATGACATTACCGAAGATTGCGTAATCTTTTCTATCTAAATAACCATTAAAATATAAATCATTACAAGGATTAACAATACTTTCCCTAAATTTAATAAACTCTACCTCACATTTTTTATTGTAAGTTTCTTTTAAAGTTATATCTTCAATATAATTCATAATCAAATTGGCTTTTTCTTCTCTAGTAAAATCTTTCCATGATTTATTATATTCTTTGTATTTCTCTGGATATTTAACTGAATTGATAAAATCTATATCTCTTTTAACTAAAATATCTTCTGGAGTGAATTTTAATTCATCACATACTTCAGACTCGCTTAGTTTTGTTTCTAAATCTTCAATAGTATTTTCTACCTTTTTTCTTTCTAAGTCATATTCTTCAAGAGTAAATACCTCATTAACATAAGCCTCTCTAATTCTAGCAAATTTATCTTTTTGTTTCTTTATTTCTTTTTCAATATCTTCCTTTGGATTTTCTATTTTTTGTTTAATCATAGGTAAGAAAAATTGATTAACAACTGAATCATATTCCACAATATTATCTATAAATTCACTAATATAATCTTCTATGACATTTTCTTTGATTGTTAATTTACAATCATTACAATAGTAATAGAAGTAAGAATTACCATTTTTCTTTGTTGTTGCTTTACCACCTAAAATTCTTCCACATTTGGGACACTTTAATTTTTGCAAGAATAAATAAGTTAGTGTTCTTTGATAACTTCTAGAGTTCTTTTTCTTTTGGACTTGGCATTCTTCCCATAATTCTTTTGATACAAGAGGTTCAACAACATTTGAATAATAAGTAGGTTTCTTTGTTCTTTTACCATGAAAAAAATCACCTTTATATATTTCATTTTGAAGTATTTTCATAATTGTAGTGTCATACCAATTAGTTTTATCTAAAACTTTTTCTTCATTTAGAATATTACTTATTTTCTTATAAGATAATCCATTATGATACATTTCAAATATTCTGATAACCACATCTTTTTCTGTTAAGTCTGGTACTAGAGTTTTATCTTTTCTTTTATATCCTAATGGACTTTGGTGGGGAATATGACCTGCCTTAATTGCACCTGCCAAACCAATTTTAGTTCTCTCTGAAGTTCTTTCAATTTCTTGTTGACTAACTGAAGTAAGTATTCTTGAAATCATCTTAC
>CAJUIY010000060.1 GCA_910586865.1 uncultured Bacilli bacterium | reverse complement strand
AGTTTTCCATTCGGTAGATTTTCGTTGATTAACTCTCCAGTTTTTAAAATGAATTTAATCTTGTAAAAATCTTCTTCTCCATTTTCTGACTTTTCTCCAATAATAATTTTATCAACCATACTATTAAATACGTCTTCATTAAATTTTGTCAGACCTTTATATTGTTTTAGAGTATTTGATATTTTATCAATTTGTTCTAGTTTTTGTTTTCTAGTATTTTCTATATCTTGAGTATCTTTTAGCTGTTGTTCATACTCTTTAATCTTGTTTGTAATTTCAAAACTTTTTTGGTTCAATATCTCTTTTGAAATAGAGCCATCAAGTTGTAAATCAATTAAATTAGATAATTTATTTTCTAATTTAGATATTTCATCTTGTATCTTCTTACCACTATTATGATTGTTATTTTCATTGATAACTTCATTTACTTTTTTCATAAATGTATTGATATATTTATTGCTATCTTGAAATAGTTTGTTATAAGCAATTACAAATATATCTTCTAATTCTTCTTGTTTATAATGAATGAGATTGGAACATTCAATTTTATTTCTGTGGCTCCTACATATCCAATAAGCTACTTCTTTATTATTACTTCTAATTTTATAAGAACGTCTGATAAATCTTTCTCCACATATTCCACAAAAGATTTTACTACTAAAAGCATATTTACAGCTAAACTTATCTTTATTTCCATCTGGCTTGATTATCTTGCTTCTAATTGCTAATATTTCTTGGCATTTATCCCATAGTTCACGAGAGATAATCGGTTCGTGATGATTAGAAGTAAAGTATTGTTCTTTCTCTCCATAATTGACTTTCTTTTTATGAGTTAAAACATTTTCAGTATAGTATTTACCAGTTTTTAAATCTCCTACATATTTTTCATTTGTGATAATTCTTCGTACTGATGCATGACACCATTTTAAATTAGAGGGACTAGGTATACCTAGATTATTCAAGTTAAGAGCAATTGTTCTAAAACCTACACCTTTGGCATATTCTTCAAAAATATAAGTAACAATATCTTTCTTACTTTCATCAGGATAAATCAAATCTTTTTCTTTATCATATAGATAACCAAAAGGAGCATATTTACCAACTAACTCTCCACGCTTCATCTTCATGCGAACTCCAGCTTTTACATTTTCTGATATAGACTCACTTTCTGCTTGAGCAAAAGCACTATATAAAGTTAGAAATAATTCATTGGATAATCCTAGAGTATGGATATTTTCCTTTTCAAAATAAACATCTACATTATGTTCACGAAGTAACCTTACACAATTTAGAGTATCAACTGTATTACGAGCAAATCTTGATATTGACTTGGCTAATATTAAATCAATCTTACCATTTAAAGCATCGCTCATCATCTGATTAAATTGTTCTCGTTTTGTTGTTTGTGTTCCTGTAATACCTTCATCAGCATAAATTCCTACAAACTCCCAATCAGGATTTTCTTCTATCATATTTTTATAATGGATTCGTTGTGAGTCATAACTTGTTTTCTGATCTTCATTATCTGTACTAACTCTACAATAAGCACAAGTACGAATAAGTGTATATTTTACATTTCCTTTTAAGCACATTGTTTTAGAAGTTGGTGCTATTACTTCAACATTTTTATTATTCATTTATTCCTTTCCTAATTGTTGAATAATAGCATATTTCAAATATTTTTTTCATACAAAACTATATTCTGAATTGTTAAGTTTGTTATATTTCGCATATTCATTTTCAATTTTAGTTTTAATTTTTTGATATTCGTTATTATCAATTAAATTATTATCTTTAATAAATTCTAACATAGCGATTTCTACTACATATGATTTTAAATGTTCTAATTTTTTATCACTTCTTTCTTGCATAAATTATTACCCCCTTTAATTCTTAAACAATTCATTTCATAGTTACGCACCAACTTTCTTTAAAACATCTTAAAAAAATTATAACGTGCTTATCTTGTTTTTACAGCCCCACAAACAAAAAAAGATAACTAAATCATAGCTATCAAAATTATAAAAAAATGAAAAATAGTAGTCATACTTATGGCCGAAGTTATGGCCATTAAAAACTCATTTTTTCCAAAATAATCAAAACAAAAGAAAAGCAGGATAAACCTGTTTACAAACAACTAGCCAGTGGCTAGTTTTCCCTTATTCCATAAGGCACTTTAGAAAACATCAGTGTTTACATTTTTAATATTTGTTATACAATCGTTAACTTATGTCTTTTCTAAAACCCTTATAAATAAATGCTTTCCAAAATGTGTTTAACAATCGTACACGCTATTTCAATGTAAATTTTCTTGATTTTCGGTCATAAATTTTAGAAAATTTGATGAATTTTATGGTCGTAATCATGACCATAACTATAAAGAAAATCACTGATGAAGATGTAGAAAATTGAATATGAAAAAAAGCACTATTTACATTAAAAGTGGCGCTTTGAGATACAATTATTTCATATTCTACTATATTGTATCACTTGATTGCTGATAGTCAATAAGGATAAAATGTCTGATATTTTTCGAAAAAAATGTTGGATTGAAAATTATTTATCCCTTATTTATAGTACATTTATTAAACTAGTACTTGCATAGATTATTAATAATCAAATCATATAAATAATTTTTATATTGTCAATTATTGACAAAAGCCCAATTTTAGTATAAAATAACTTTCATATTTTAAGGGGGTTATTAGTAATGAATGAAGATGCAAGATTATTATATCAGTTAATGAGTAGTGAACAATTTGCAAAAGATTATTTTGAACAACATAATATCAAAAAGTATTTTCACAAAAAGAAACTTGATGAGTTAATCTTACAAAAATGTAACATAGGGGAAATAGGAAATTTTTATCATGGTTTTACAACTGCAAATTTAAATTTATTTGGGGATATACAATCAGCTTCAAAGCTTTTTGATGCAGAACTTAAATGTACAGAAGATTATGCAAATAAGAAATCTGAAATTAATATGTTTGAATCTGCTTTAGTATATCTTATAATTAATGGTAAATTGAATGCTAAGAATGTAAGAAAAATGGGTTATGATATTGAATATTTAAATAATCTTTTAGAACGTTACCATATGAATTTTTCTTTACAAAATCCATCAATAAAAAATGAGCTTTCAAGAATGTTTTTAGAATTTATGTTTGCAAACACGTTTCAACCTGAAAATTATGCTAATATTCTAGAATTGATACAATCTGTTCCAAATTCATTATCACAATATCTAACAAAATATAAACAATTTCTGTTATCGGAACAAGTATCCTATGTAGATTTGGAAAATTCTAAAATTCATGGGGCATGTGGATACATTGATAAAAGTGAGGGTATAGTTGTTCCTAAAAGCATTGAGGCGGATGTATATTTTAGAAATCAACAAGGAAAAGTCCCAGATAAGCAAATACCAAGATATATTTACCCTACTATTACAGAATTTGATTCAATTATATCTTACTATGATTGGACAGCAATTACAGATACAAAGTCATTAAAGCAGATTACATCAAGTCTATATTTTCCATTTCAAAATTATTATGTGGGATTTATATTAAATAAAGATGATGAAAATTTTAGGGAAAAGGCAAATATGGTTTTTAATATATTAAAGGCAGTTAATATGAGTTCTTCTCAAGAACATACTCTTACTCATGATACTGTTAGCAATATAAATAAAGACTTCTATTTGATAAAAACAAGATAACAGATATATTCAAGTTTAGTTTATGTCTTTGATTAAAGATGAAATAAAGGAAAATAAAAAGAACATAATTAGCAATTTTAATTATATTCTTTTCTCGACAATTATTTATTTTAATTTGAAATATACTATTTAAAGTCCTAATGATAAAGTTATATCTAATTTATCAATATGGACTTTTTTTTGTTCTAACTGTGTACCAATAGTAATATTAGTATTTATTTTGTATTCAAAATTGATGGTATCAAGTGTTTTAAAATAATACGGTATATGTGTTCCGTAGGAGTAAGCACAGAAGATCAAGCTAGAGAGGGTTTTAGTTTGCCAGAACAAGAGAAAAGACTTCGTGTTATGTGTGAGTATAAAGGCTATGAAATTTATAAGATTTATAAGGATGCTGGAATTAGTGCAAAAACTGGGAATCATAGACCAGCATTTGAAAAATTACTTGAAGATATTAAGAATAGAAAATGTAATACTATCGTTGTTTTAAAACTTGATAGACTTACAAGAAGTGTTTATGATATGGAACATATTATGAAGTTTTTAGATGAAAATAATGCTTATCTTGATTGTGCAAATGATGATATAAATACGACTAATGCAAATGGTAAAATGGTTGCTAGATTACTTACAACAGTATCACAAAATGAAATCGAGAGAACAAGTGAAAGAACTAAAATTGGCTTGGCTGGTGCGATTGCTTCTGGACACATCCCACATAAAAGTCCCTTAGGTTATAAACGAGAAGGAAAACTATTAGTGCCAGATTTATCTACTAAAGATGTAATTGTTAGAATATTTAATTTGTATTATGAGGGTAATTCTTACCAAACAATAGCCAACATTTTTAAGAAAGAAGAAGTTTTAGGTAGAACAAATTGGTATGATTCTACTATTCAGAAAATATTAGAAAATGAAATTTATAAAGGTGATTTTGTTCATGGTAAAAGAACTAAAAATCCTACTTATTATAAAGATGTAGTTGAGCCACTTGTATCAAAAGAATTATGGGAAGAATGCCAAGTGCAAAAGAAAAAGAATTCAAGAAGTTATAAAAGAACATTAGAATATCTATTTTTACAAAAATTAAGATGTCCTAAATGTAATCGTATTTTAGGTGGAAAAGCCACTACTAAAAAGAATGGCAACTCTTATTATTACTACTATTGTAATGATTGTAAATTAACAATTAAAGAAACAGATATTGAAAGTGAAATAGAACAGTTTATCAATGATATTTATGAGTATGATAGTGTTGTTAATCAAACACTACTTCCTATGATTAAAACAAAAATAGAAAATCCTAAAGAAGAAATACAAAAAGAAATATCTAATCAAAATCAAAAACTAGAAAGAATTAAAAAAGCATATGTTAATGGTATATTTAAGTTAGAAGAGTATGATGAAGAAAGAAAAATAGTTGAAATAACAATTACTGAATTAGAAAATAGATTAAATGAATGTGAAGTATGTGAAGTTTTACAATTTACTCCAGAAGATATTTTAATTAAAAGAGATATTGATTATATAAATCAAATACTTTACCCAGAAGAATATAAAGAAAGAAATTTTAGTTGGAAAGAATTAACAAGAGAAGAAAAAGCAAATCTAGTTATGGATTATATAGATGAAATAAAACTATATGAAACATCAAATAATGTATGCAAAGTTGATGAAATATTTTTTAGAGAAAGTATTGCTAAACCATGTAATGAATTATATGATGCAGGATATATTGATAAAAAAGATTATGCCCTAATGGGTAATGTAGTTACAAAATTAAGATTTAGTGAATATCTTCCATTTGATAAAGTATCACAACATATTTTTAGATTAAGAGAATTTTATAATGTGGGTTATTTTGAAGCAACCTATTATTACAATAATAAAGTGATGTTCTTTAATGGCTATGAAGAACGAAGAATTGTTAGAATATTCCCACTAGAAGATTATAGAAAAATGGATAAATTAGAACAATTAAAACTAGGTGTTATCTATGTTAAAGATGGGGATAAATCAATATTAGAAAATGAAGAAGAAGTATTTGAATATATACCACCAGTTGTTAATTCTAATGAATATGAATTAGATGAAGAAACAAAGAAAAAGAGAGAAGAAATTGAAAAAGAATGGAATGACATTAAATCTAAAATAGAAGATAAAAAATAAAATTATGAGAACCTTTATACTTACGAAGTTTGTAAAAGGTACGAATAATTTTCAAAAGATAAAATAATAAGCATTGCTTAATATTTTATCAGTAGTCTTATGTAGTTTTAATGCTTTACGAAGTTTAGTATTATTACGAAATAAGACAAGGTGGATCCTAAGGTTGCCTAAACCTTAGCCCCCAGATTTTGATGCTTGCGTCAAAATCTATAGGGGGTTAGAGATTTTGTCAAAGCCCAAATTACCCTACTATAAATAGTAGGATTCTGTTTAAAACAATATAAAAAATTTAATAAAAAGAAACAATAATTATTAAATATTAAGAAAAGTATGTTATACTAATAAGTAGTTAAGCGAGGTTTAAGCTATGGAAGTAACTGTTACAAAATATATAACGCTACCAAATAGATATGCAGGATATAATGATGATGGGAACTTTATTCAACCACATGTAATTTCAATGATGATTTTTGATGAATTAAAATTACAAAATATAAAAGAATTTGTAAATGAAGCAAATATCACCATTATTGAAGATGAAATTAAAGATTTTTTAGGAAAAAAAATGGATGAAGAACAACCAGGTTTAAAGCAAAGACTAGAAGAAGAGATGAAGACTAGTAGTATAATTACTTTTACTAGTAATGAAGAAGAAAATAAAAGAAAAATAGATGCCAGTACTAAAAAAATGATGGATATGGCAACAGCTTCTAGATACTATTTTGAACCATATTCATTACAATATTTTAGAACATATACATCTATTTTAAAGGAAAAGTGCCAAACATTATTATCAGTTTTAGATGATATAAATAAATGTAAATCACAAAAATTATCAGAAGAAGCAGAACAAAGACTTTTAGAGCTAGATTTTCATATTAATTCTGATGGAAATATTTATTTTAAAGATGCGGAAAGATTAGCAGCTGCTATTATATATAATGTTAGTGATTTAAGAGAAAAAATTCAAGTTGGTAATAATTTGGAAACTTATTTGACTTTTAAAGAATCTAGACATAGATTAATGAAAGATGATATTTGGGAAAGTGAAATATATCCAATTAGAGAAATTCAAAAAAAGGATAGATATTGTGCATATATGCCACAATTTATAGCATTATCAGAAGATCAACAAACACAAGTTCAAAAAGAAGAATTAGAAAATTTTTCTAGATGGATGAAAAGTGATTTTGAAGAAGATGATGAAAAAATATCTTGTAAAAATCCAAAATTAGTAAAATTAAAGAAAAATATTGAAGAATAAAGTAGCAAAATGGTTCATTATCTGATAAAATTATATTAAGAAATTGATACAAATTATGTATTAATTCCTAATTTAGTGATAAAGTTGTAGATAACAACCCCTATCGCACCAGATTTAAGGATAACTCGAACTTTTCGAGAACAATAGAAAACGACTTGTCAAAAAGTCGTTTTTATGTTATTATGAATATGTCAAGGAAACTTGCATAAAATAAAAAGGGAATACTTAACATCGCAAAGTTGAGTACTCACCAAATAGGTTTGCACTTAATCTTATTTAGTTAGATTGAGTGCGTTTTCTTTTTATAATTCATTATCATTTAAATAATAGAAGAATAAGCAGAATGATGATAACGATTAAAGCAAAGATTAAAAAATCTTTCTTATTTATAAGGAAAGTGCGTTTAAGTTAGAGAAAATAAAAACGTGATAGATTTTAAACTATTACACGACGAATAAACCTACTTGTCTTTAGAGGCTCTAATTGGAAATGATGGACTACCACAATAGGGACATTCCATCTCAAAAGACTTTTTAGCCTTAATAAATTTTAAAAATCCAAGATGTTCATTAATAACAAAACTTGGCACAGGATCTAATTTGTGACACTTTTTACATTCATAAACATATATAACTTCATCTTTACCAAAGTAAGAAATACCATCATTTAAAACTTTCTGTATTTGTTTTTCGCTTGCCATAATTTAGCCTCCTTTATGGATAAGTACTTTTATTATACTCCATAAAAGTGTTACAAACATCACAAAATAGTGGATTTACAGGACAAAATAATGAATTAAAAACAAGATGGTTATTAAAGACTTATAATAT
>CAJUIY010000059.1 GCA_910586865.1 uncultured Bacilli bacterium | reverse complement strand
CTCCTTCCTACTATTATATTGGAAGCATTTTATTTATTTATACCTTTTTCTTTTGGAATTTTTTATAAAAAATTAACATACAGGAAGCAATGACTAATAAAATAGCCATATAAAAGTAATTCATTTGAAGATAAGAAAGATCAATATTATTTTTTCCTATACTATAAATTTTATAATAAAAAACACTAAAATACATCATAATAAAAATAACAAATAATTGATGAATAAAAATATACCGATCAAAATAATTCTTTGTAAACAAAAAGAAAAGTTCTACTATTAATAGAATAAAGTAGGAAAGAAAGAAAAAAATTCCTTGCCAATTAGATTCAAAAATAAAAGGAATCATCGAAAGAATTAAATAATTAAATAGAAAAAGAGATACCATTTGAATACTATAAATAATTTTTTTCATCACTTTTATCAATCCAATCTCTCATATGGTAATTCATTTTGTTTATGAATCTCTTCGATTTCATCGTTAAAAATTTCATCAAAGCGTGGTAATTCTTTGGTAATGACATCTTGATAAATATTTTTACTAGATTCAATAGCTTTTCTAAAATCTAATACATTTACTTCATTTCTGTTATCAAATAAGGCATTTGAAAAAGCTTCTTGTACTAAAGTAAGAGATACATCAGGATATCTGGAACCAATTTCATAAATTCTTTTATATTCTGAAGTAATATCCGTTAAAAACTCCATAATTCTTTGTTGAATAAAGGGTGAGTATTTCATTTTGATTCCAGTTCGTTTCTCTATTTTAGGAAGAGTTCCCACTAATATCGAAATATTTTCTTCTCTAGTTGGTTCAAAAATTTCCACCTTTTGGAAACGTCTTACAAAGGCTTTATCTCTTAAGATATATCTTTCATACTCTTCTGTTGTAGTAGCTCCAATTACTTTGATATCTCCTCTATCAAGAGCTGGCTTAAACATATTGGCAAAATCAAGTGCTTCTCCTTTGGTTCCCATTAATGTATGAATTTCATCAATAAATAAAATTAAATTGCTATAGTTTTTTAATTCTTCAATTAAGGTTTGTACTTTTGATTCTTTTGTTACCGGATCTTCCCCTAATAATGCCGATGTATTTAATTTAATCACTTGATATCCTTTTATGGCATCAGGAACGGTATTATTTTGAATACGATAAGCAAGTCCTTCTATCGTTGCTGTTTTACCAACACCAGGTTTTCCAATTAAAATAGCAGACTTATCTGGTGTTAGTAAAATTAATAGTAACTGTTTTATCTGTTCATCTCTTCCTATCGCAGGATTTGTAATATATTCTTTGACAGATAAATTCTCTCCATAATTATCTAGAATACTAATTCTTTTTTTTGCTAAATCAAATTCCTCATCCATCATATCATTCTCCTCAATAGTTATTGTATCATACTTTCCTTATTTTTCATCATCAAATTAGTAGAAAAAAAGACTTTCAATACTTTTGAAAATCTTTCTTCTATCATTTTTATTTTTTATGGTCTAAATTCTCCATGACCCATCCTTATCGATTGCGCAAGTTCATTTACAGCTTTTACTTTTTGTGGCCTTCTTGATTCTAGTTCACTTTTTGAATCCTACTCACAAACTGCAGTATAGGCATGACCTAAAAGTTCCATAAGTTGATATTTTTCTTCATAAGTAGGACGATGCAAATTAGTTTTTTGACTATCTTCTAATATTTTTTGACTTCCACAACTTAATGCATAAAGACAACCTCCAAAGAACTCTAGTGCATCTACCAAATTATCTTTATTGTCACTACCTTGTATCTTTTCTTTTGTTTCCTTAACTATATTTTCTGTTGCTGTAAGTAAACCTAACATACTATTCAGATATTTCTCTTTTGCTTCTTCGTCTTTAAAAACTGGTATCATGATAAATCTCCCCCCTCAATCAAAACAGTTTATATGATACCAAAAAAGCAAAGAAATGTCAAATTCTCACAACTATAGTAATCGTTACAAAGCTATATCTTTCACCATTTATAATGAATTCTAAATATCAAGATTATTCTTGCTACAAAATGATAAATATGATACGATGAATATGTCAAAGAAATTTGAATAAAATAAAAAAATGGGGAACATTTGCTATCACACGTGAATGTCGTCTCCTAATATTAGGTTAAACACTCTATGCTATGGAGTGTCTATTTTTTTATGGCTAAAACTAGTAAGATAAAAAGAGTTAAAATAATACAAGTATATCGATACAACTTAAGGATATAAACTCTTCTTTTCATCTTGACTCCTCCTTTCTTTAAAGATTGGAGAGCGACACTCTATCATCAAATGTTCCTACTTAAATAATAGGAAAATTATCCTAAAAATACTAGCTTTTAATTTATTTTATCAATTGTTTTTGACATTCATATAGGGATATGATACGATGAATGTGTCAAAGAAATTTGAATAAA
Source organism: uncultured Bacilli bacterium (assembly GCA_910586865.1). Taxonomy (GTDB): domain Bacteria; phylum Bacillota_I; class Bacilli_A; order RF39; family UBA660; genus UMGS995. The sequence continues at coordinate 6,107 of CAJUIY010000059.1, read as the reverse complement.
ATAAAAAGAGGAACATTTTGGAATGTCGCCTCTGCAAAATCAATGGTGACACTCTGTACTATAGAGTGTCTATTTTTTTATGGCTAAAACTAGTAAGATAAAAAGAGTTAAAATAATACAAGTATATCGATACAACTTAAGGATATAAACTCTTCTTTTCATCTTGACTCCTCCTTTCTTTAAAGATTGGAGAGCGACACTCTATCATTAAATGTTCCTACTTAAATAATAGGAAAACTATCCTAATAATACTAGCTTTTTAATTTATTTTTTCAAAAGAAAAAGATACACTCATATTTATCCCTTTTACTATTTTCTTACTTTTTGGAATATTTTAGAACTTGCTTCCACTTTTTTCATTACATCATCAACCGTTCCACTAACAAGTCCTGTTTCTAGCATATCAAAAGCATCACTTATTTTTACACTTTTCGAGTAATCAATATCAAATAATTGTAATTGTTTTGTAATATCTTCAAACTCCAATTTTTCAAAGTCTCTTAATTGTAACAATTGTAGCAAATATAAATTCTTAGGTAAATTCATCATATTTTGGACTTGCCAAATTTCTTTAAAATCACTTAGAGGTACCATAGTAGCATTCTCTGACCTTAACAAATGATAAACTGCACAATCTAAATCATCTTCGGGAATAAATTCAAATACTCTAGTTGGTTCTAAGGTACCATATTCTCCATTAATATATTTTTTTATCATATCTTTTTGAATTTGACGCTTTTCATAATCATATGGCTTTATCTCTTTTTTTGGCTTTTTACTCATATCATTCTTCTCTATAAAAGACCATTGTGATGAACTATTACATTCAAGTACTCTAATATCCAGTTCATCCTTATGAAACAAGCTTAGTATCGTATCTTCGCAATTTGTTTTTAAATCATAAAAAATTGTATCCTGTTCTTCCAACGATTTTTTTCGATAGTCTCTTAATTTTTTCTCTTTTGGATTCATTTGATAAATATCAATTTCAGAATCTCTTTTATTGTAAAGTAACATTTCTAAAACCTCCCTCATTTCTAAGTATAGCACACTATTTAAACATTGTCATTTATATAATGAATGGCTTCTATCGCAGCTACTGCTCCATCAGATGCTGCGGTTACTAATTGTCTCACTTTTTTTTCTCTAATATCTCCTGCTACAAAGATACCATTTTTATTCGTATGACAAAGTTCATCTGACTTGATAAAACCATCTTCTGTTAAAGATATCACATCTTTAAATATTTCATTTTCTGGAATTTTACCAATTGCTAGAAATAGACCATCCACCTTTAACACTTTTTCTTGTTCCTTATTTTTAATCGTAATCGAGTCTAATTTCTCATCCCCATCTATACCTGTTACGATAGCATTCGTAATGATATTAACATTCTCTTTTTGTTTTAATACTCTTAATCCTTTTTCTTCCGCCCTAAACTCTTCTCTTCGATGAATTAAATATACTTTACTACAAAGATTAGATAGATAGATGGCATCTTCTAAAGCGGTATTTCCGCCACCTACTACGGCTACTGTTTTATTTTTATAGAAAAATCCATCACAAGTAGCACAATAAGAAATTCCTTTTCCTATTAGCCTACTTTCATTTTCTAATCCTAACTTTCTAGAAATAAGTCCCGTTGCAATAATAATCGTTTTGGCTTGTATTTCTTCTTCTTTCAAAATCACTTTTTTTTCTTTTGTAATTTTTTCCACTTTCTCATATCTTATTTCTAGACCTAGTTTTTCTGCTTGTTCATAAATGTTTTTCATGAGATCAAAACCACTAATATGAGAAAATCCTGGGTAATTATCCACTTCTTGCGAATTCATAATCTGCCCACCATATCCATTTTGATCAATTACTAATACTTTTTTACCTGCGTTTAACCCATAAATGGCGCTAGTAAGCCCACTGATACCAGCACCAATAATAACGATATCATACATTAATCTTTCAAGAACTCCTTTAACTCCTGTTTACTTTTTAATCCAACTGATTGATTCATTACTTTTCCATCCTGAAAAAGAATTAATGTGGGAATAGACATGACTCCATACTTTCTGGAAACCTCTTCTGCATCATCCACATTGATTTTATAAAATTCTACTTCTTCCATCTCTCTTGCTAGTTCTTCTACAACAGGGGATAACATACGACAAGGTCCACACCAATTAGCATAAAAATCAACTAATACCTTCTTATTACTTTTTAAGACTTTCCTTTCAAATTCTTCTTCTTTTATCTCAATAACTTCCATTTTTTCTCTCTCCTTTTCCATATTATACCATAATAATATCTCTATTCTATTTATATTTCTATTAAATCAAAAAAAACATAAAAAATTTGTGTTTTTTTGTTGACAAATGAATTACTTTCGGTTAGTATATAAATCACCAATTCGGTATTAGGCGAATTGGTCGCTAGTATCACACTAGCCAACCCCTTTTTATTCTTTTTTAGAGACTGCCCTCAGGGGGTGCAGTCTCTTATTTATTCTATTATTTAATAAAAGAAGGCAATTTTACTTGTCTTCTTGTTTTTTTGTTTTTTGATCTAACATCTCATAATATTCATATCTTTTTTTCGCATTGCTTTTATTTTCTTCTAAGACTTTCTTATAATCTTTATTCATTACTTTTAGAGAACGATATCTATTTTCTCCACCAATAAACTCTGCATATTTTGAAAAGTCAGCTTTGGAGTCCAGTGAGAATTCACCTGTTTCTGGGTGATAATGGAAGATTGGGAAATAACCAGATGACGTTGCTTCTTTTTCTTCCTGCAAACTATTTTTCATTCCTTCAATAATTCCTTGAGCAATACATGGTGCATAACAAACAATAATGGATGGTCCATCATATTGTTCTGCTTCTAATAATACCTTGATGGCTTGATTTGGGTTTGCTCCTAAGGAAATAGAGGCTACATAGACATGTGGATACGTTAAGGCTATTTTTAATAGGTCTTTTTTTGCGGTTTGTTTTCCACTAGAGGCAAACTTAGCCACTGCTCCCACTCTAGTAGATTTCGATGATTGTCCACCAGTATTCGAATATACCTCGGTATCTAATACTAAAATATTCACATTTTCTTTGCTTGCTAGTACATGATCAATTCCATTATAACCGATATCATAAGCCCAGCCATCGCCACCGACCATCCAAACAGAACGTGGCATAATATAATCTTTTAAAGATAATAACTCCTCTATCTTCGTATCATCAATAATCTTTAATAATTCCTTAGCCGTATCTACCGTAATCTTTTCACAATAAGCTTTATATGTTTTTTGTTCACTCTTTTTAATCAAACTCATATGGTCCTTGATTAATTTTACAATTCGATTTTTCATTGCGATATCGGCAATTTTCATTCCATAACCAAACTCCGCATTATCTTCAAATAAAGAATTTGCCCAAGGGACAGAATAAGGAGTATTTGGTGCACTCGCTCCATAAATAGAAGAACAACCAGTTGCATTCGCAATCATTAACCGGTTTTTAAATAGTTGGGTTAAAAGTTTTAAATAAGCCGTTTCTCCACACCCTGCACAAGCACCACTATATTCAAAAGCAGGAGTAACAAATTGACTTCCCTTTACGGTATGAATTGGGAAAGCATCTTCTTTTTCTTTTACTTCCTGAAATAAATAACGATGTTTTTCTTCTTCTACTTTTAATATCTCATTGGTTTTATCCACCATCGTAATCGCTTTTTGTCCCTTTTTTCCAGGACATACATCATAACATAAGGAACAACCAGTACAATCCTTCGGACTAATTCCTATGGTATACTTGTAGTTTTTATCTTTAATGTTCGCATCTAATAATTGTTTTTGGACTGACTCTGGTGCATCCATTACTTCATTCTCATCTAGCAAAAATGGTCGGATTACCGCATGTGGACAAACAAGAGAACATAGATTACAAGAGATACAATTTTCACTAAGATAACATGGAAGCGTATCACTAATATTTCTTTTTTCTAATCTAGTAGTAGCTGCTGGAAAAGTACCATCTGGATGCTTTAAAAAATTAGAAACTTTAAGATGGTCTCCTTCCATCGAATTAATAATTTCAAAGGTAGTTTTCTTTCCTTCTATTTCCATAATAAAATCCGCATCTGGAATTTTTACTGGAACAACCGCATCTACAATTTTTTCAATGGCATTTAAATTTTTTTCTACTAGATTGCCACCCTTATGACTAAACCTTTGCGTAATATTATTTTTAATTTCTTCTTTTGCATAATTAAAATCAATAATTTTTCCAAGTTTAAAGATTAAAAGTTCCATCATGGCACTAATTTTACCAGGAATTTTTTCTTCTCTTGCTACTTTACTAGCATCTACAATATAAAACTTCACTTGTCTTTCTTTCATGATTTTCTTATCTTTGTTTGAAATAAATTTTAATACTTCATCGCAATTCATACTAGTATTTAATAAAAAGGTTCCATTTGGTTTGATTCTCTCCAGCATATTAAGTCTTGTTAGATATCGATCTTTGGTACAGACAATCAAAGAAGCTTTATCCACATAATAAGTGGATTTAATTGTTTTTTTATCAAATCGCAAATGACTTACGGTAACACCACCCGATTTTTTCGAATCATATTGAAAATATCCTTGTACATAAGCCCTCGTAGAATTACCTGTGATTTTCATTAAATCTTTGGATGCGGATACCATTCCATCAGAACCATATCCATATACTAAAAACTCCGTAGAAGTATTTGGTATTTTAAAGTTTTCATCATAAGAAATAGAAAGTTTCGTAATATCATCTTCAATTCCAACCGTAAAGTTAGAATGTACTTCTCTACTATCCAAAAAGTCAAAGATTCCTTTTATCATCGCAGGAGTTGTATTTTTAGAAGACAAACCATATCTTCCTCCATAAATTTGAACCTTTGCCTCTTTTTCCTTTAAGACTCTACAAACATCTAAGTATAATGGTTCTCCAAAACTACCAGCTTCTTTGGTACGATCTAAGACAGCAATCTTTTTTACTGTTTTTGGAAGAGCAGATAGAAAATATTTCGCACTGAATGGACGATACAAATGAACTTCTATTAAACCAACGTTTTTATGTTTTTCTTCCGCCAAATACTCCACGGTTTCTTTTATGGTCTCGCAAACAGAACCCATGGCAACAATGACTTTATTCGCTGTACTACTACCATAATAATTAAATGGTTTGTATTCTCTTCCAGTTATCTTATTGATTTTTTCCATATAGTCATTCACAATATCAGGAAGCTTATCATAATATTCATTACGAACTTCTGTTGCTTGGAAATAAATATCTTCATTTTGACTAGTTCCTCTGGTTACTGGATGATTCGGGTTTAGTGCTCTTTCTCTAAACTCTTTTAACTTCTTTTCATCTACCAATTCCTTTACCTTATCATAATCAATGACATCGATTTTTTGAAGTTCGTGTGATGTTCGAAACCCATCAAAGAAATTAAGAAAAGGGATACTTCCACTAATGGCTGATAAATAAGAGACATTCGTTAAATCCATGACGTCTTGAACAGAGGAAGAAGCAAGCATAGCAAAACCAGTAGCACGTGCAGCGTAGATATCTTGATGATCTCCAAAAATAGATAAAGCATGCGTTGCCAAACTTCTTGCCGCAACATTAATCACACAAGGTAACATCTCTCCTGCTATTTTATACATATTTGGAATCATTAATAATAATCCTTGACTAGCGGTATAAGTAGTCGTTAGACAGCCTGCTTGTAAAGAACCATGAACCATTCCAGCTGCTCCTGCTTCACTTTCCATTTCCACTACTTTTACAGGAGTAGAAAAGAAATTCTCGCGCCCTTCATTTGCCCATTGATCTGTCAATTCTGCCATTGGTGATGCTGGTGTAATAGGATATATTCCAGCTACTTCGGTAAAGTAATAAGCAGAATGAGCACAAGCCTCATTTCCATCCATAATTTTTTTCATGATTAATCATCCCCTAAACTATTATTATCTATTTCATTATATACCAAAACAAAAAAAAAAGAAATAATAGAAAAAGAAAAGCCAGGACAAAATAATGAATTAAAAACAAGATGGTTATTAAAGACTTATAATATAA
>CAJUIY010000058.1 GCA_910586865.1 uncultured Bacilli bacterium | reverse complement strand
CGAATATTTGAAGTATTTCAAAACATTATTGACTTTTTTCTTGCGATTGCCCTATAAAAAATACAAAACGACTTGTATTTTTCTTTTTTGTACGATAAAATAAAAAAATAAATAGTAATTATGGTTAGGGGACTTTTATGCTTGATTTAGTTACGGTTGATTTAATGAAAGATAGATTTGAAAGATATAAGAGGTGTGGGGATATTCTTGTCGATTATGATGAAATACTATTATATTATCCAGATTATTTCAAGAAAAAAGTAGAATTAGAAAAGAAAAAATTTGTTTCGAAAGACGTAATAGACTCTTATTTCGAAGAAAATTATCAACAATCAAATCTTTATCAAAAATTAGAGAAGCTTGCGATGGCAAAAGAAGAGATTTATATTTTTATGGTACAAAACAAGGATTTAAGATGGGAACTTTTTAAACTTGCTTTTGAAAAACATGTGGAAAAATGTATTGAGTTATGTAATTTAATAGATTATATAGGTCATTATCCAACTACTTATCCAGTGCCACGAGAGGAAGAAAAAGATTTTGCTATGGAAGAACTACTAGAAAAATATGATATCATGGTTAGGTATCATCTCTCAGAAGAATTTGATAAAATGCAAATTACTTCTGATGATATCGTGAGAATAATGTGGGTTTTGAATCGGCTATTGTCTGATTTTGAGAGTATTAATACGGTGCTATCCAAAGAAGGCTGGATGTTTGAAAGAGAAGCTCCAGAAATCAAATTTAAAGAAAATATGTTGAATTTAATAAAAGAAGTTGATTTTTTTCCGGAATCTAATTTTCAAGAAAAAGGTAGATCAAAAAGAGAAGAGGGGAAAAGGTATTTAAGAAAGCAACATGGAAAACGCGTTATTTAAAAGAATCATATTAAAGTAGATAGAATAAGCTATTTACTTTTTTATTGTTTTGGTGAAGTTATGTATGATACAATAATATTGGTGAAGACATGAACAAAGTAAAAAATATTTTAACAACTCCTATAGAAAAAATAATCCTTTTTTTTCTCTTTTTACAGCCATTTATCGATGTTTTAACAGCGGTATCTTTAGTAATGTTTCATCATTCTTTTTTATTAGGTCTTGGAATTAGAATGTTGTTTTTATTATTCATGTTATATTATATTATCGTTCATCATTCTAAAAATAGGAAATATGTAATTGCGATTCTTTTGTATATGGTATTATTCATGGCCAATATTTCTTGTGAAAAAGGAATTTATTCATTTAGTTATGAATTAAAGTCTCTAATGAAATCTTTTTATTTTCCGATTGTTTTATTAGGATTCTATGAAGTTTATCAAAATCATAACTCTGTTTCTTCAAATAACTTAAAAAAAATATTTATCATTTATCTTTTATTGGTTTTCCTTCCTAATATTTTAGGTATTGGATTTCCATCTTATGAGGTAACCAAAAGTGGAAGGATTGGATTTTTCTATACAGCGAATGAAATTGGAGCGATATTATCTATTCTTATGCCTATTTTCTTTTATCATTTGTTTCAAAAAGAAAATAAAATCATCAATGTGTTAAGTATTATCATCGTATTCTATTTATATTTATCAATAGGAACCAAAGCCCCCCTTATGTTATTTGTGATATTATTAATCTATTATTTTGGGTGTTACTTCACATCGTTGGTACAATCAAAAAAGTATAAGAGTATTTCTATTATTGGTGCTTTATTGATATTATTTGGTTCTGCTATTGTTCTTCTTCTTCCTAAAACAAACTTTTATCAAAACATTAAGGTTCATTTAGAGTATTTAGAAATTGAAAAACCAAGTGATATTTTTAAAGATACCAAAACACTCGATCATTTTATCTTTAGTGAGAGACTTCGTTTTTGGTCTAATACCAGTAAAATTTATAAAAAGAGTAGTATGGTAGATAAGGTAATAGGGATAGGATATATTAACAATTATAGTACGGATCAAGTTAGTATGAAAATGGTAGAAATGGACTTTGTTGATTTATTTTATCGACATGGAATATTAGGCTTTCTTCTTTATCTTTTACCAGTCGTTATTCTTTTTTATCAAATATTAGTAAAATACAGGATAGAAAGAAAAAAAGAAAAGATGAATCCTAAAAAAGTAGCTTATCTATTTAGCCTTGGTTTTGCCATCCTTTTATCTTTAATTACGGGTCATGTTATTCTTTCTCCTTCGGTTTCCATCTATGTTGCATTAATTCTGATTTTACTTTATAATGAATTATATAAGGAGAGTAAATTATGACAAAGAAGAAGCTAGGTATGGTAATCCTTAATTATAATGATTCAAAAACAACGTCTATTTTATTAGATAATGTGAAAGATTATAAGTGTCTTGATTTAATTGTAATTGTGGATAATGCTTCAACAGATTATTCTTTTCCATTTTTAAAAAAGTTAGAAAGTAAGAAGATTCATGTCATCCAAACGGAGAAAAATGGCGGAGTTGCTGCAGGGTATAATTTTGGTGCAAGGTATGTGAATCAGAAATTAAAAAAGTGTAACATTATTCTTTCAAACTCTGACATTATCATTCATAAAGAAGAGGATTTGATTCACTTAAGTAATGCGATTAAAGATTCTATTGCTTTAGTTGGCCCCACTATTGTAGAAAAAAATAGTTTAAATAGAGGGTGGATGATGCCAACCATTCAAGATGAAATTCGATTTAATTTACCTCTTATTAGTAGAAAATATAGGAAAGAAAATTTATACGATGATAAATATTATGAAGAGGATATTTCTTTAGTAGGAGTTGTATCAGGATGTTTCTTCTGTGTCGCAGGAGAGGTATTAGAGCAAGTAGGCTATTTAGATGAGAATACTTTTCTTTATTATGAAGAAAATATTTTAGCAAAGAAATTAGAGACTATTGATAAACAAGAAGCAATCGATAATAAGGTAGTTATTATTCATAATCATTCCGTTACGATTGATAAAAATGTCGCAAGAATTAAAAAATACAAGATACTAAAGACTAGTCAAAGATATTTTGTGAAAGAGTATTTAAAAGCCAGTGAAAAGGAATTAAAAAAACTAGATTTTACTCGTAATTTATCCTTAATTATTTTATATATAAGATGTTTCTTTAAGGGGGGTTTAAAAAAATGAAAGGAATTATTTTAGCAGGAGGTTCTGGGACAAGACTATATCCATTAACACAAGTGACTTCGAAACAGTTGATGCCAATTTATGATAAACCAATGATTTATTATCCACTATCGGTATTAATGCAGGCTGGAATTCGGGATATTTTAGTCATATCGACACCAACGGATTTACCAAGATTTGAGAAATTACTTGGGAATGGAGAAAAATTTGGAATTCACTTATCTTATAAAGAGCAACCTTCTCCAGATGGACTTGCTCAAGCGTTTACCTTAGGAGAAGAATTTATAGGAAGCGATAGTGTTGCTATGATTTTGGGAGATAATATTTTTTATGGGGCCAATTTAAAAGAAGAACTTTTAAAAGCAAAAGAAAATGCTAAATTTCATAAAGCAACGGTCTTTGGCTATCACGTTCATGATCCAGAAAGATTTGGTATTGTAGAGTTTGATAAAAATGGAAAGGTCTTAAGTGTAGAAGAAAAACCAAAAAACCCTAAGAGTGATTATGCAATTACGGGACTATATTTTTATGACAATAGTGTCGTAGAAAAGGCAAAGAAATTAAAACCATCTGCTAGAGGGGAATTAGAAATTACAGACTTAAATCGATTATATTTAGAAGAAGAGAAATTAGAAGTGATTACGTTAAATGAAGGATATGGTTGGTTTGATACAGGAACCTTTAAAAGCCTACTGACGGCATCTAGTTTTGTAGGAACCATACAAGGAAATCAAAATATTACTATTTGTTGTCCCGAAGAGATTGCTTATAAAAATGGTTGGTTAAGTAAAGAAGAATTATTAAAGCAAGCAGAATTAATGAAGAAAAATACTTATGGAAAACATTTATTAGAAATTAGTAAGGAGGAACAGTAATGGAAAAAATAGAAACAGAATTAAAAGATTGTTATATTTTAGAACCAAAAAGATTTGGAGATGAAAGAGGATATTTTGAGTCGATTACCAAAGAACAATTAGAAGAACTAGGTTTTCATGGAATTCATCAAGTTAGTAATTCCAAAAGTGGAAAAGGTATCATTCGTGGACTTCATTTTCAAAAAAATCCTTATTGTCAAGCAAAGGTGGTAAGATGCCATCAAGGAGCTGTTTTGGATGTGGTCGTCGACTTAAGAGTGGATTCTCCCTCTTATAAGAACTGGATTAGTGTAGAACTAACGCCAGAAAATGGGAGATTATTATATGTTCCATGTGGTTTTGCCCATGGATTTGTTTCCCTAAAAGAGGATACTTTATTTGAATATTATGTGGATAATCAATATGCTCCAAGAATGGAAGATGGGATTTTATGGAATGATCCAGAAATTGGAATTAACTGGGATGAAATATTAAAAAAATATGACATAGAACAACCAATTCTTTCTGAAAAAGATAAAGTACGTGAAACTTTAGCAGAATGTCAAACCGTTTTTAAAAGGGAAAAAACAAGATATTTAATTACTGGATTTAAAGGGCAACTTGGATATGATATTGTAAGAGAATTAGAAAATCGTGGAGAATTTGAATACAAGGCTTTAGATATAAATGAGATGGATATTACCGATCGTCATCAAGTATTGGAAGTAGTAAAGGAATATCGACCAGATGTTATTTTCCATTGTGCTGCTTGGACTGCCGTTGATAAAGCAGAAGAGGAAGAAGAAAAGGTTCAAAAGATTAATGTAGAGGGAACGAAAAATCTAGTGGATGCTTCTTTAGAAGTAGATGCTAAGATAATTTATATGTCAACGGATTATGTTTTTGATGGTAAAAAAGAAGGATATTATAAGGAAGAAGATACGGTAAATCCAATGAGTGTTTATGGTAGAACCAAATATGAAGGAGAAGAAGAAGTTCGAAAAAATCCAAAGCATTTTATTACAAGAATATCATGGGTATTTGGAATCAATGGTAATAATTTTATTAAAACGATGTTACGTTTAGCAGAGAATCATGAGGAAGTAACGGTAGTGGATGATCAAGTAGGAAGTCCTACTTATACCGTTGACCTTGCCAAACTATTAGTAGAAATGGCTAGTACGGAAAAGTATGGCACTTATCATGTCAATAATGACGGGTATTGTTCCTGGGCAGAGTTTGCCAAATATATCTTTGAAAGTAATCATAAGAGTACCAAGGTAATACCAGTAACAACAGAAGAATATATTAAGAATGCAGGGCCACAGGCTTATCGACCAAGAAATTCGAAATTAAGTAAAGAAAAACTAGTAGAAAAAGGCTTTGAAATGTTACCAAGTTGGCAAGATGCAACGGATAGATATTGTAAAGAGCTAGCAGAGAAGAAATAGCTCTTTTTTCGTAACCGAAGTCTAGAAAGAGGTGGTAGAAAATGTTCTTTTTGCTAGGAGTAATTTTGCTCATTGCTTTTATCCTTATCGTTTATTTTTATCTAAAATGGAAAATAAAAAATATTTTTGGAAATATTTCCATCCGCGATATCGTGAATACAGCGAACGAGTTAGCTGAAGATACTCCTAAATCTGTGGGAAGTATGGATAGCATTTATTTAAGTAATTTACAAAAAGATTTTCCAACTCTTAATATAAATGAAATGAAGAAAATAGCAGAGAAAGATTTGTATACGTATTTCCAAGCGATAGAAGAGAAAAATAAAAATTTAATAGAATGTGACACGGTTCGAAAAAAAGTGGAGATAAAGATAAAAGAATTAAAAGGAGAATCGATTTTCTATTCTAAGTTTAAGATTCATCGCATGGTATTAAATAAGTATGAAAAAAAGAATGCGATTGCTACGATTACGATTGCGATATCTCTAGAATATCAGTTAAAGAAAAAGGAAAATATATCAAGGGTTCAGGATCGATATCGCCTAGAATATATCTATGTTATAGATTCATCAAAAGTAAAGGGAAAACAGAAAGTATTAGGGATTCATTGTCCAAATTGTGGGTCTCCTATTACTTCACTTGGGAAGAAGAAGTGTAGCTATTGTAATAGTTTGACTGTGGATATGGTAAAACGAGTTTGGACATTAAATAGTATCGAAAAATATTAAAAAATTGTACAATAATGTGATAGGTATGATATACTTAGAATAATTAAGGAAGTGATGAAGTTGGAGAGTTTGGACAATAAATGTCCAGCATGTGGTGCAAATATAACATTTAATCCAAAAAGTCAAAAGTGGGATTGTAAGTATTGTGGTAGTAGCTTTTCTTTAGAAGAGATGAAAAAGCATCAGAATGCTAGTAGTGAAGAAGTAAATCAAAATACAACTTCTAGTAACGTATCAGAAAAGTTAGATATTTACCATTGTAAGAATTGTGGAGCAGAAGTGATGGCAGATGAGCAAACAACAGCAACCTTTTGTCTTTATTGTGGAAGTACTGCCATTCTAAAAGAAAGAATCGATAGTGGTAGAAAACCATCTAAGATTATTCCTTTTCAAAAAGAAAAAGAAGATGCTATCGAAGCTTTTAAAGGAATTTATAAAGGAAGACCACTCATGCCAAGATTTTTTAATAACAAAGAAAATATTGAGAAAATAACAGGTGTTTATATTCCTTTTTGGTCCTATGACTTAAAAGCAGAAGGTGATATTAGTTTTACTTCTAAGGATATTATGACTTGGAGTGATAGTAATTATCATTATGAAAAAACAGATACTTATCTTACTAAAAAAAGTGGGTATTTAGAGTTTGAAAAAGTCTTAGTAGATGGCTCTTCTAGATTTGATGATGATTTGATGGATTCGATTGAACCTTTTGATTATAAGGGTTTAGTAGACTACAATCATGCTTATTTATCTGGTTTTTTAGCAGAAAAGTATGATGTGGATAGTGAAAAAGCGATTGAGAGAGCCAAGGAGCGGGCAATGAATACCTCCGTAAGTGAAATAGAATCGACTGTTACTCATCAAACCAGTATGGTAACCGATAATCATTTAAACGTAGAAAAGATTAAGGATGATTATATTCTACTTCCTGTTTTTATGGTTAATATTAAGTATAAAGACAAAATATATACTTTTGCCATGAATGGTCAAACAGGAGAAATCGTCGGAAATATTCCACTAGATAAAACAAGAACGGTATTATTTTCTCTAGTAATATTTATTCTAACGTTTCTTTTATGCCTTCTGGTTTGTATGGCAATGGGAGGTAAGCTATGAAAAAAATAGGAAAGATTGGAATTCTCATTTTTCTTTTTCTACTTAGTAATATCATGGTAGTGGAAGCTAGCACGAATACAAAAGAGAGAAGTAATAGTGATTTCTTAGTGCCAAGTGGGATTGAAGTAACGGATGAAAATCGTAATAATATATTACAAACCCCAGCAGTGGATGAGACCGAAAAAGTTTATGATTTTGCCGAGTTACTAACAGAAGAAGAGGAGCAAAAACTTTATGAACAAGTAACTACATTTATTGATAGACACCAACTTGATTTGGCAATTGTAACCATTAAGCAAAATAATAAAGGAAGTCCAAGAATATATGCAGATGATTTTTACGATTATAATCATTTCGGTATTAATCATACAAGAGATGGTGTACTATTCTTAATTGATATGGAAAATCGTGAAATTTATATGACAACAACAGGAAATGCCATTCTTATGTATAATGATAATCGAATCGAAGAAGCTTTAGATGCCGTATATTCTTATATGACAAATCAAAACTATTATGTTGGCATACATAATTTTATTTCAAAAATTGATTATATGGCAACACAAGGGATACCAAGTGGAAATAAAAATGCCCATCTAGATGAAAATGGAAATATTAAATATGAAAAAAAGATTTCTTGGTTGTTATTAAGTGTAATTTCACTAGTCATTACAGGAATTATTATAGGTCTATTAATTTCTAAAAATAAATTAGTAAGAAAAAAGACAACAGCGAAAGAATATTTGAAAAAAGAAAGTATCAAGATTACTAGTATTAGTGAAAGTTTGATTGGTACCAATACCATAAGACATAAGATTGTAGACACATCTAGTGGTGGAGGTTCTTCTACTCATTCAGGAAGTAGTGGAATAAGTCATGGTGGCGGCGGACATGGCTTTTAATGAAAAAAATAAAAATAGAAAAGAGGTATTTATATGGGATTAATAAAAGCAGCTGTAAAAGCAGCAGGAAGTACTCTACATGATCAATGGAAAGAGTATATAAAATGTGATGATTTAGGTCAAGATATTTTAATGAAGAAAGTATCTACACCAAATGGAGTAATTACAAAAGATAGTGCGATTCAGGTTTCTCCTGGACAAATTGCAGTAATCTTTCAAAATGGAGAAATATTAGATGCTACGGCAGAAGATGGTATTTATACTTTTGATCAGTCTACATCACCAAGTTTTTTTGCAGGACAATTCAAAGACGTATTTAAAGAGATGTGGACTCGTTTTGTCTATAATGGAGCACCTAATAAGGAACAAGCTGTATTTTATTTAAATGCAAAAGAGATTATGGATAATAAGTTTGGAACACCAGCACCAATTCCTTTTCAAGATTGGTCACATCCAATTCCAAATCAAATGACAGGTGGGACTACTCCTCTTCGCGTAGAAGTAAAATGTTTTGGTAAATATACCTTTAAAATAAGTGATCCAGCTTTATTCATGTCACAAGTAGCAGGAACAGCGGATGAATTTAGAAAAGATTCTTTAACAGAACAAATGAGGTCAGAGGTAATCGGAGCTTTCCAAAATGTGTTAAATGAGCTTGGGAATTCCAATCATAAAACTCCAGTTTTAGAATTACCTAGTAGTACAGATGAAATAAAAAAGGCAATGGATGAAAAAGTATTTGATCAACCAATAAGAGATAGAGGATTAAGTATTGTTGGATTTGTTGTTGAATCCGTTACGTTAGATGAAGAGTCTAATAAAAAGATTGATAACTATGAATTATCCTCTAATGGCTACATGCAACAAGGTACTCTTACAGGAGCTTATGCAAATGCGGTTCAAGATGCTGCCAATAATCCAAATGGAGCGATGAACGGTTTCATGGGAATTGGTATGATGAATATGGCATCTGGTGGAATGATGGGAGGAGCAGTTACAAGCGCTAATCAAAATACCCAATCGCAAGTTAATAATAATCCACAGAATGGTGGAAAAAATAAGTTCTGTTCGAATTGTGGAAGTCCTGTTAACGGAGCATTTTGTTCAAATTGTGGAAACAAGATAGAATAAAAGATAGAAAGAGGTAGGGCAATCGCAAGAAACTAGGAGTAGTGATTAAATAAGGAGAAAAGTAAGTTT
>CAJUIY010000057.1 GCA_910586865.1 uncultured Bacilli bacterium | reverse complement strand
AAAGTGGCACGCGAGCTGGGTTCAGAACGTCGTGAGACAGTTCGGTCCCTATCCGATGTGGGCGTAGGAAAATTGAAGAGAGCTATCCTTAGTACGAGAGGACCGGGATGGACATACCTCTGGTGTATCTGTTGTAGTGCCAACTGCAGTGCAGAGTAGCTATGTATGGAAAGGATAACCGCTGAAAGCATCTAAGCGGGAAGCCTCCTTTGAGATGAGTTTTCCCATACGTATGTAGTAAGATTCCTTATAGACTATGAGGTTGATAGGCTGGAGATGGAAGCATAGCGATATGTTGAGTTGACCAGTACTAATAAATCGAGGATTTAATCCTATTTAATTAATTTGATGAACGCAATATCTTAGTTTTCAGAGAATTATTTCTCTATATATTTTTCTTGGTAACGATAGCAAGTGGGGTACACCTGTTCCCATCCCGAACACAGAAGTTAAGCCACTTAACGCCGACGATAGTGTATGCGAAAATAGGAAGTTGCCAAGAATTTTTTTGTTTTATAAATTAAGTTTAATATTCTTTTTTAGAAAAGTGTAAATAACTGGCAATTAGAGTTGTATTACTCTTTTTTTTTGATATAATAATAGAGGGTGATGAGAAAATGGATTATAAAATAACCACATATTCGGAAGAAGAAACAATTGAATTGGCTCAAAATTTAGAGTCAGAAAAATTTCCAAATATGGTAATTTGTTTGGAAGGGGATTTGGGAAGTGGAAAAACCGTCTTTACAAAAGGTTTTGCACAGGCTATGGAGATTAGTGAAGAAGTAACTTCTCCAACATTTAATATTATAAAAGAATATACATCGGGAGAGATGCCACTTTTTCATATGGATGTTTACCGTTTAGATGGTAAGGTGGGAGAACTAGGAATTGAGGATTATTATACGAAAAAAGGTGTGACCATTATAGAATGGGCAGATATGATTCCCGATTCGCTACCAACATCAAGACTTGATATAAAAATAAAAAATTCTTTTGATGATGAAAATAAAAGAGTATTTGTAATTACTCCACATGGTAAAAAATATGAAGACCTTTGTGAGGCAGTCTTATGAGAGTTCTATATATAGATACTTCATCTAGTTATCTATATACAGGTATTGTAGAAAATGGGAGAATTATAGAAGAGTTAAAAGAGGATTTTTCTCATGAATTATCTAAATATGCATTACCAAAAATAGTTTCTATGTTTGAGAATACAAACTTAAAACCATCCGATATTAATAAAATCATTGTGGTAAATGGACCTGGATCGTTCACTGGAATTCGTATTGGACTTACGATTGCTAAAGTATACGCTTGGTCTTTTCATATTCCTATTACGACTATTACTAGTCTAGAAGCAATGGCTTGTTCTGTTTCTTCTGATATGGTTAAGGTGCCCATTATTGATGCTAGAAGAAATTACTCTTATGTTGCTATTTATGATAATGATAAGGTTGTTTTGCAACCTGTCTATCTTTCAAATGATAAATTAGTTGATATACTTTCGGAACAAAAAGAATATATTTTTATTACAAATGATGATATTCTTTTAGATGGAAAAAAGTGTTCGTATATTCCAGATATTGAAAATATTGTGAAAATATTTGTCGATAAAGAAGAAATAAATCCTCATGTAGTGAATCCGAATTATTTAAAATTGACAGAGGCAGAAGAATCAAGATTATAAATGATTAGAGAATTAAAAATAAGTGAGTTGTCTATTCTCGATAATGGTATTTTACAAAAGGATACTGTTTTACAGGAGTTTAAGGTGAATCCTTTTAGTCATTATATTGTATATATTGATAATAATCATAAAGTAATAGGATATTTATATTATAGTGATATCTATAATCGGATAGAAATAAATCAATTTGAAATTGATTTTATCCACAGAAACTGTGGAATTGGAAAAAAAATGTTAAAGTTTTTAACAGATTCTGTGGATAAAAGCATAACATTAGAGGTGAATGTAAATAATAAGTCAGCGATTCATCTATATAAAAAATTTGGATTTGTAAAAGTAGCTGTTAGAAAAGGGTATTATAATGGTGTAGATGGTATTTTGATGGAAAGAAGTGAAAAAATGAACGATATATATATATTAGGAATCGAAAGTAGTTGTGATGAAACTAGTGTATCTATTGTAAAAAATGGAACAGAAGAAATTTCTACCATCATCTCTTCTCAAATCGATATTCATAAAAATTATGGCGGGGTTGTTCCAGAAATCGCTAGTAGGGAACATGTAAAAAATATTACATTTGTTATAGAAGAATGTTTGGAATCTGCCAATATGAAAATGGAAGATATGGATGCCATTGCAGTGACTTATGGTCCAGGCTTAATAGGCTCTTTATTAATTGGACTGGAAGCTTCCAAAACATTAGCATACTTATATCAGAAACCACTGATACCAGTTCATCATATTGCAGGTCATATTTATGCAAATAGTTTAGAAAAGGAAATGGAATTTCCTTTGATTGCTTTAGTCGTTAGTGGTGGGCATACAGAATTAATAAAAATGGGTAATCATTTTCAGTTTGAAAAGTTAGGTGGTACTTTGGATGATGCTGTTGGAGAATGCTATGATAAAGTAGCAAGAGTAATTGGTTTAGAATACCCAGGAGGTCCTAAAATTGACAAACTAGCAAGTATGGGAAAGGTAACCTATTCTCTTCCAGTTCCATTAAAAGATAATAGTTATAATTTTTCCTTTAGTGGACTGAAAAGTGCTGTGATTAATTTAAATCATAAATTAAAACAAAGGGGAGAAGAGATAAGAAAAGAAGATTTAGCTGCGTCTTTTCAAAATGCTGCTGTTAATTCTCTAGTATCCAAAACAAAAAAAGCTTTAGAAGATTATCATGTCAATCGTTTAATTGTGGCAGGTGGAGTAGCAGCTAATAAAGTTTTAAGAGAGGCAATTAGTCAAATGTGTGAAGAGATAAATGTAGAGCTCACGATACCAGAGTTAAAGTATTGTACAGATAATGGAACAATGATTGCAGCTGCTGGTTATTATGCCTACCGATTAGGAAGAAGAGCAGATTTATACTTAAATAGTAAGTCAAGTGATACTTTAAAGTAAAAGAAAGTCTATTGCGACTTTCTTTTTTTTGTGAGTTTATTTAATTGTGAGATACCAAAATACATGATAAAGGATAAAATACCAAGCATTATCACAGCAGTTATCACTAAATCAATATTAAATACTTGTGAGCCATACATGATTAAATAACCAAGGCCACTTTTCGATACTAGTAGCTCTCCCATAATAACTCCAATAATAGTTATAGTGGGAAAAAAGACATTTTAGATATTCTAGAGATTATATGTGAAAAAACTACTTATCCTTTTCCGATGATAAAGATAAATCATAATAGCCAGAATATATTCCTAATCAAAAGAAGGCCGAATAAAGAATTTATTATACTATATAAGTTAATAGGATTTCGTGTTATAATCATTTTATGAAGGGAGTCTTAAAATGGCAAATATAGATGGTATAGTAAGCCAAAAAGAATTATTAAAAAATGCTGAAACTAAAATGAAGTTAGGACAATATAAAAATGCATTAATTGACTATAAGGATTACTGGAATAAGTACCCGTCTGCTTCCAATCGCTATTTATCTTATTTACATATAGTAATGTATGATGAGGATTTTAGAAAAAATAATGCTATTTTATTTATTGAACTATTGATATATGAAACACAAGAAAAGAAAAATTTTTTTAAAACGGCATCTGAAGTTGATATAAAAACGTTTAATAAGGAATTTGATGAGTTTTTAAATAATAATGAAAATATAATTGATGAAAATATCATGAAATACATTGATTTAGATAGTCCTAAAATTGAACTAAATCAATATGTTGTTGATAAATATAAAATAAAAGATAAAAGAATAGAAATAATGAGAGAGTATTTTTATATTCATTTATTAGATATCTTTGATAATATAACTTTGAAAATATTTGATAAAAACAATAAAATAAAAAACTCCTATCGATATGATAAAAAGAATTATCAGTTCCTAAATGAATCTAATAAAACTTATACATTGTGTTGTGATTGTAAACCTAGTCTATTAGGTAGTAATAAACTAAGATACGAAATCATGAAATATATAGAATTCAATATACTTGGAGTGAAAGAAGAAAATCAAGTTATGTTTAATATAATTGATAGAGAATACAATAAGACTTATTGATTAGTTGAAATACCAAATTTTAGTACCATTACTTATGAAAATATAAAAAGTAAGTTGAATTTATTTGATACTTTAGAACAAGCTAAGAATCGGGTTTTAAAATATAAAGAAATTAGAGGGGAATTTGGTAGTGCTGAGAAAATATTTAAAATAACTAATCTTGAAAGTAATGCAAGTTTTCATGACCCAGAATACATCTTTCATGATGGATTGATAATAGGTAGTATTTCCTTTCAATCAGATAGCTATTATCAGGGGTATAAAACAAATAATTATAAAATTTGTTTTAAATTGAGTAATAAATCTATGATAGATAAAATGTAAATATTATTTTAGGAAAATGTATTATGATTTTAACTATTGTAACTTTATTCACGATAATAAGTTGTGAAAAAGATGAAAAAAATGGTCGTTTGTAGAAAAGATGCCTATCAAGAAATAGAATCTGTGTCTCCTAACGAAGATAGACTTGTAAAGAAAAAGAATTATCAACATTATTTTCAAGTAGTTTTTTTCTTTTTCTAATATCATAAATAAATATCCTATTTCTAAAAATAAATCCGACTTGTAGGGATTTATTTTTTGTTTCTAATGTCTAAAATACATATTCTTTTCGACATAATATAAATTCGATTATTCACTAATAAAGGGAATCCATTAATATTATGTAAGTGTAAACTTCAATGTAAAAAGGTGCAGATATATCACTTCATATATACCAATAGATAATGAAAGATAGTATAATGTAAACTAGAAAGCTAGATGAAAAAGTAAAGTAATGGTGTCAATTTTTATCTATAATTTATCGTGTACATTGACTAAAAAGGAGTTGGAATTAGGA
Organism: uncultured Bacilli bacterium; assembly: GCA_910586865.1. Lineage (GTDB taxonomy): Bacteria > Bacillota_I > Bacilli_A > RF39 > UBA660 > UMGS995. The sequence goes on along the minus strand of CAJUIY010000057.1, from coordinate 4,319 downwards.
TGAAAGACTGTAATGCAAGAGTAAAAAAAATGTTATTTTTAACTGTATACTTCTTAATGTTAGGAGTTCTTATTTTACCATCAAACCAAATATTTGAAAGTACTTATCATGAATATTTTGCCGATAACAAAGCGAAATTTCGTTATTTATCAGATACCAGTTATATAAAAGAACAATCTTCTGTTGGCTGGGGAAGTATCACATTAGATCAAAATCTAGATTCGAAAGTAAATAATGGATTAATATCTCTAATGGTAGATGGAAAGAAAAAATTATTTTTTAAAGGCATTAGTGCTCATGCTACTAGTACATTAGTATATGATCTTAGTTCTTATGATTACGATTATTTTACTACTTATTATGGTGTAGATGCTGGTAGAGGTACGAATGGAAATGGAGTGAAGTTTGCTATTTATACCTCAAGAGATGGTGAAAATTGGGATTTAAAAACGGATGTAAAACCACCTGTTCTAAAAGGAACTAGTGATTCTATCTTTGTAAAAATTGATATTAAAAATGTTAACTATTTGAAATTATATGCCCATAATAATGGGAACGAATCGTCTGATCATGCTGTATATGCGGATGCCAAGTTAATAAAAGAAGATTATGTGGAGGATACTAGTACAGTAGATTTTATTAAAACAGTGGATGAGTATGATAAAATAATTAAAGGCAAGAATTTATCCGAACAGTTAACGAGTAATGAATTAACGATTCTTCAAAGAGAATTTGTAAGTAGTGTAGGATATGATTTGTTACAATCTTTTGTAAAATATAGCGATGATAATAAAGCAGCTATCTCTTGGTTAATGAATGATGTAGAAAACTTAAGATTATATATCATTGGAGGAAAGCCAGAGGGAAGTTATATTAATTCTATTCGAGTATTATCCGAACTTTATAAAAATTATAAAACCGATTTTGATAATAAGAATGTCACCAAATATGGTACAGTATTAGGGGATTTATATAAGAAAATGGCAATTACGCTTTCGCTTACACATTCAAAATTAGTAGGATTATGGATGCAATCTGGTGTAAAGGAAAACCAATCGGATGCCGTTACTCGTTATGCTCTTTATAAGAAAATGCATGGAGATGGACATTTTGTAGCCTCCGAAAGTATTGATTTAACGAAATGGTTTGAGAATTATAATGTAGAAGAAATGAGATTTGTTTTAAATAATCATATAGATGATGAGGAAATCTTATGGTTAAATGAGTATACTCAAAAACAAATGGATGCACATCCAAAAGAGACTTGGAAATATTTGACACCACATCCTTATATGGCCTATGTATGGCCAAATTATGGAAGAGAAGAATTTCATGATTCAGCAAGAAAGGATTATTGGGATGAAAAGTTTGATGGAATATTCTCAAAATACGGAGTAACTTATAGTAGTGAAGGAAAGAAAATCTATAAAGTATGGATGAACTTTCGAAATGAATTTGGAACAGGAGCAGTATGTGGAGGTATTTCAAAAACAGGATCTAATATCAGAGCCGTACATGGAATACCAGCAGCTGTCATAGGACAACCAGGGCATGCAGCAATTATCTATTATACCCAAGATGCAGAAGGAAGAGGTGCTTGGGCAATTGATAATGATGTTAGTGGATGGACTCGCTCAGAAAAGGGAGAAAGAATGTTACTTGGTTGGGGAAATGCAAGTTATACCAAAGGATCCTATCAAGTAGTATATATGGCATTAGCGCAAGAAGTATTAAATGACTATCCAACGTATGAAAAAAGTAAAGAAATGGTTTTATTAGGTAATTCTTATCAAGGAGATTTAAGAAAACAAGAAGAAATCTATCGAAAAGCCTTAGAAATTCAACCATTAAATATAGATGCATGGTATGAATTAATCAACGTTTATAATGCAAGTGATACGAAAACAGAAGAAGATTACTATAATTTAGCAGAAGAGTTATCTGAAAAGCTAAAATATTTTCCATTACCAATGTATCAATTATCAAATTTAATTAAACCGAAACTAACAAGCATCGAAAATTCTTATCGATTTACATTATTGCAAACAAGAATATTAACAGAAGCAAGCGTAGTGCCTAATAATACAGCTGAAAATTATTATGTCTATCAACCATCTGTTACTAGGACAGAAGCAAAATACTTATTAGGAATTATGGATAGTTCAATTGCAACTTTCTCGTTTGATGGAGAAAATGCAGGAAAGATTGTATTATCTAGTCGATTTGATGGAAATGGAGTACGATGGGATTATAGCCTAGATGGTAAGAAGACATGGAAAGAAGTATCTTTTACCGCAGATGAAGAACATAAATTATTATTAACGGAAAAAGAACTAGATAGTATAACAGCGGACAATGATATTTATGTACATATTGTAGGGGTTAATTATGATGAAAAGAATCTTTATAAGATAGATATCAAAGAACAAGAAGCACCTAAAACTATTTATAACAATGATTTAGAAAATAAAGTAATAGGGGCTACGGATACCATGGAGTGGAGAATGGTTAATAAAAAATCAAGAGCTGCAAATAAAGATGGATGGACCTCTTTTAAAGAGAAAGAACCGGATTTAACCGGAGATAAGACAGTTGAGGTAAGAGTAGGAAAAACAGGAGTATATTTAGCAAGTGAATCTGTTATGTTAGATTATACGAAAGATATTGTGGATGAGAAAAAGAAATATGTGCCAATATCTCATTTATCAATAGAAAATGTATCGACAGAAGCAACAGGACAAGGAAGATATGCGAAGAATGCGATAGATGGAAATTATCATACTAATTGGCATTCAGCATGGAATGGTTCTGATAACGATAAGTTTATTACAATCAAAGTAGATACACCAATTTATTTATCGGCATTCGATTATGTACCAGCAGGTGGAGGAAATGGAAAAATTCTAGAAGGCCAAATACTAGGAAGTTTAGATGGAAAAACTTATCAAGAGATAGGTCATGTGAATTGGGCTAATAACGAAACCACAAAGACAATAGAATTGGATGATTCTGTAAGAGTACAATATATTAAAATAGTGGGAGTGAGAACTTCTTCTGGTGGTGGCGGGTCATTTATAGCTACGAGAATGATAAATTTATATCAAGATACCACAAAAAAAGATCCACCTACAGCGGAAATTGAATATAGTACGACATCCTCTACAACAGGTAGCGTTACTGTGGAATTAGTAAATCCAAGTACAGAAATCACCGTAACGAATAATAATGGTAACACTTCTTATACCTTTACAAAAAATGGAACATTTACATTTGAATTTGTAGATAAAGAGGGTACAAAAGGTTCCACAGTAGCAACTGTCAATTGGATAGCAACTCCATCTAATTCTACTAATGATGAGAGAACAACGACGAATCCGAAAAAGGAACCAGCAAAAGAAAATAGTTCTTATAAAGTATTAACGTCTAATAAAGTAAAAGTGGAAGTACCAGCAGTTGCACCGGATGAGAATATTTCACTTACCCAAAAAGAATTTCCATTAAGTAATCAATTAAAAGAAAAATTATCCAAAAATAGTGAGTGTATTGAATTATATTTTGAATCAAAAAATGAAAAAAGTAGAAAAATCGGTGATTCACTTATGAGAGTTTCTATTAAGATAAATCCAAATAAAAAGTTAAAAGCTGTTTATTTATTAGACAAAGAAGAAAATTTAGTACCTTTGGATTATAAAGTGATAGGAAAAGATAAAATACAAATTGAAGTAAGTGAATTAGGAAAATATGTTCTTACTTATGAAGAAGAAGACAAGGAGGTAGAGGATACAAAGAAGAAAGATAGTAGTCATTCAAAAGAACATGTTCAGAAAATGAAGAAGCAAAATGAAATGGAAGACGTAGAGAATAAAAAAAGTAAAGCTGCTCCTTGGATTATTGGAGGCTCTCTATTTCTTATATTAATTTTATCTGTTCTTCTATATAAACTATCCAAAAAAAGAAGTTAACTTTTCTATAAAAATCTCTGTATAGTAAATATATGGAGATTTTTCGTTTTTAAAGGTAGGAATTCTATCTATTTATATTCAATTAACAGAAAAGTAACAGTTCAGACTATGATAACATAAAAAACTAGTTTTCTTATAAAATAAGAGTTTCAACGATTTTCTTACTTGATTATTAGATTAAGGTATTAAGATCATAAATATAACAATTATCTTATTTTATATGGAATGGTGGAATATTTAGTTAATTTTCATTAGTTAGGGCCTGAACAGTTACACAGAAAATATTATTTCGTAAAAAATTGTGTCAATAATTTTTGAAAATGTCCTGAAATTTCCAAAACATCAACGGGAAAATAT
>CAJUIY010000056.1 GCA_910586865.1 uncultured Bacilli bacterium | reverse complement strand
ATTTTCCCGTTGATGTTTTGGAAATTTCAGGACATTTTCAAAAATTATTGACATGAAAAGAATGTTTTTTAGTGAATTTTTTCACAAAATCCACAATACTGTGGAATCTGAAATTCACTGTTGTGATTTAAAAACTGTGGAAACTGTTGAAAAGTTATTTTTTTCCTTTATATATAATACTTTATGTTGTTGAAAAAATTGTGGAAAAGATGTGAATAAAAAAAAGTTGATTTTTTCTATTTATTTTTTAAACAATTTAATGTACACTAATTGGTGATTGGTTATCTTAGGTGGGGAGATGGTTATATGAATGTCGATATTTTATGGGCGAATTTCTTAACCCAAATAAAAGACGAATTATCAAGTCTCTCTTATGATACTTGGTTTAAAGATACAAAACTTTTGAGCTTACAAAATGGAAAAGCAATTGTTGTCGTTCCTATGCCAATACATAAAAAACACTTAGCAGATAATTATTCAAAAATTATTATAGAAAAATTAAATAATATTACTGGTACCAATTTTGAATTAGAATTGATTTTAAATGATGAAATTGAGAAGTATACTACTAATAAGAAAGAAGAAAAACAAAAGGAAAATAGGGAAAGTGGAGTACCACCTAATGCCTTTCAATCCAATTTAAAAAGTAAGTACACCTTTGAGAATTTTATTGTTGGGAATAGTAATAAATTTGCCCAAGCTGCTGCCTTATCAGTAGCAGAAAATCCTGGTAATATGTACAATCCCTTGTTTATCTATGGAAATAGTGGACTAGGGAAGACACATTTAATGCATGCAATAGGTAATTATATAACAGGAAATAGTAATCGAAAAGTTTTATATGTAACCAGCGATCAGTTTATCCAAGACTTTATTGATATGAATAAACGTGATGAAAAGGGGACTAATTTCAATTATGTGGAATTCTTTAAAAATAAATATCGAAATGTTGATGTACTTATCATTGATGATATTCAATTTTTAGGAGGAGCTACTCAAACACAGCAAGAATTCTTTCATACTTTTAATACCTTATATAACGATAGCAAGCAAATTATCATTTCTTCTGATCGCTCACCAGATGATTTAAAATTATTAGAAGATAGACTTAGAACAAGATTTTGTTGGGGATTAACCGTTAATATTTTTCCACCTGATTTTTCTCTAAGAACCCAAATCATTCGAAAGAAAATATCTTCTGGTAATTTTGAGAAAGAAATTCCAAATGATGTAGTAGAGTATATTGCATCTAATATCGGTACTGATGTAAGACAACTAGAAGGCTCCATTACCAGATTAATTGCTTATTCTGCCATTATGGGTGGAGTAGAGATAACACTTGATCTTGCTATTGAATCATTAAAAGACTTTATTAGTAAAGGCATTTCTGAAAAAAATGATATTCATAGAATTCAAAAAATAGTCTCTGAGTATTTCCAAATAACAGTAGAAGATATTAGAAGTAAAAAGAGAAGTTCTAATATCTCCTTTCCAAGACAAATCGCCATGTATTTATGTCGAAAGATGACAAGTGAATCATTTCCAAAAATTGGAACTGAGTTTGGAGGAAAAGACCATTCTACGGTAATGCATTCTGTCGATAAAATAGAGGAAGAAATCAAGGTAAATCCGGACTTGGCAAAAATTATTGAAAAGTTAAAAGAAGACATTGGAGATGGGGTTGTGAAAAAAAAATAAAAAGAAAAAAATTTATCCACATGAAATCATAATAAAAAAGATTGTGGTAATTAACAATAATTGAGTTATACACTTTTTCCACAGTAATAATATAAAAAAAGAAAAGAAAGAAGGAATATATATGAAATTAACAATAAAAAAAGATATTTTATTAGACGCATTAAACAAAGTCTCAAAAGCAATTTCTACTAAGAACTTAATCCCTGTTTTAGCAGGAATCAAATTTGAATTAAAAAAGAAAAAATTAGTTTTAACCGCTAGTGATAATGATATAACAATACAAACTATTATTAATATTACGGATGATAATGATATTCAAGTAGAAGAAGAAGGGTCCATTATTGTTCAAGGTAAATATATGTTAGATATTGTTAGAAAACTTCCAGATCCATATATTAATATTGAAGTAGTAGACGAATTAAAAATTCTGATTTATACAGAAAATAGTGAATTTAATCTAAATGGTATTAACGAAGAAGAATACCCTAATATTAATTTAGAAGAAAGTAAGAAAAAAGTTATTATTAATAATAAAATATTTAAAAATATTGTATCACAAACTGCTTTTGCTGCTTCTAATGAAGAAACAAAACCAGTTTTAACAGGAATAAACTTCAATATAGTAGGGGACATTTTGGAATGCAATTCAACAGATTCTTATCGTTTAGCAAGAAAAGTTATTAAACTCGAAAATAGTTGTGAAGAAAATTATAATATTGTTATTCCTAGCCATAATATAATTGAATTTTCTAGAATACTAGATGATGATGAGGAAGAAAATATAGAAATGCATATTTCTGGAAATAAAATGTTATTTATCTATAAAAATCTTAAATTCCAATCTAGATTAATTAATGGAACATATCCAAATACCTCTAATTTAATACCAAACGATGACTTTTTAGTAATTACTACATCTCTTACTTCCTTATATAATGTGATAGATCGTGCTAGTATTTTTACTAGTGATAAGGAAAAGAATACTGTTACTTTAGAAACTAGTGGAAATTTATTAACACTAAAATCTTCTTCACAGGAAATTGGTAGAGTAGAGGAAAAAATGGAAATTACGAAAAATAATGAGGAAGATATTAGAATTTCTTTTTCTGCTAAATATATGATGGAAGCTTTAAAATCTTTTTCAACAGAAACTGTGGAAATTCATTTTGTTGGAGAAGTTAAACCTATTTTAGTAAAATCTAGTGAAGAGGAGACGTTGACACAGTTGGTATTACCAATTAGAACTTATTAAAAATAAATGATTTTATGAAAATGTAGAGAAAATTCTACATTTTTTTTATGTATTCTACATAATTCGATTTTTTTCGACACCTCATATCTATATAGTATCTTTTTGAAAACAAATTATTGTTTTCGGAAGGGGGATTTTATATGAATTATGAAATTAATGAAGGAACGATGGCCATTATTTCCGTTGGTAATGGTAAATGTAAGATTTTGGAGGATAAGAAAGAATATTTAGTAGAGAAAAGTTCATTTGAATTGATTGATTATAGTTGCAAATATTTTGGTTCTTCTTTTGAAGGAAGAAAAGAAGGAGCAAGGTCTATACTAAATTTAAGTTATAAAGTACCTATTGTCATAGAAAATACTAGAAATTTAATCTTTTTTCCAACTTCTGCTCCAACTTCACCTGATTGTTCTTGGATATCTTTAAAGGATGTTGATTTCGTGGTAGAAAGAGACTATAATTCATCCAAAATAATCTTTAAAAATGGAGAAGAAATAGAAATTCCAGTATCCAGAAGAATTATTGATAATCAAATTCTACGTGCTTCAAGATTAGACTTAATTATGAGAAATCGAAAACAAGTTCATAATTTAGAAAGAAATAGTTATTTATAACTGTTTTTTTAGTGCAAAAAAGCCCTTTATATGTTATAATATTAGTGTATGTATAGGAATACCACGAGTAGGGGATAGGTGATAATATGGAGGTTTTAAGTATAAAAAAATGGTTATTAAGAATATTATCCTAAACAATTTTAGAAATTATACTAGATTAAATTTAAGTTTGGGACCAAATATGAATATTTTTATTGGGAAGAATGCCCAAGGAAAGACTAATATATTAGAGAGTATTTGTATTTTAGCTCTAACGAAAACTTATAAAGATGGAGTAGAACCTAATATCATTACTTTTGGAAAGCAAAGAGCGATATTAAAAGCGAAGGTAAAAAAAAGCAATCTAATAAATAAGCTAGAAATCGTTATTGATCAAAATAAAAAACAATTGAAAATTAATAATCAAGAATTAAAAAGAATAGGTGATTATATTTCTAATTTAAATATTATTATGTTTACTCCAGATGATTTAGAAATTATAAAGGGATCTCCTCATATCAGAAGAAATTTATTAAATATGGAATTAAGTCAAATTTCTAAGAAATATTTGAATACATACAATGAATATAATAAAATTTTAAAGATTAGAAATGAATATTTAAAATTATTATTAACTTCCTCTATAGCAGATAGAAAGTATTTAGATGTCATTACGGAACAATTGATTGAAAAGGCTATTATTATCTATCAAGAAAGAGATAAATATTTAAATTTAATTAATCAAAATATTAGTAATATTTATCAAAAAATTGCATCATTAGATTATTTATTTGTCCAATATGAACCAAATATTAATATTACTTCTTTTGAATACGATTGTTTAAAAGAAAAACTAAAAGAAATCTATAAAAATAATTATAAAAAAGAATTAAACTATGGAATGACTCTATATGGGCCACATAGAGACAATTTTTTCTTTTCCTTAAATAAGGTAGATTTAAAGTTTTATGGATCTCAGGGGCAACAAAGAATGGCAGTAATTGCATATAAATTATCAGAAATTAAAATATTTCAAGACTATAGTAGTTATAATCCAGTCTTATTATTGGATGATATTTTTAGTGAGTTAGATATTGAAAAGAGAAATAAATTACTTGATTATATTAGTAAAGACATCCAAAGTATCATAACCACAACCGATTTAAAAAATATTAGAAAGAAAAACTTAGAAGATGCTTGGATTTTTGAAATAAAAAATGGAGAAATTGAAAGAAGGTAAAAAAATGGATGAAAAAGTAGAAAATGTATATGATTCCTCTGCAATACAAGTTTTGGAAGGACTTGAGGCAGTTAGAAAAAGACCAGGTATGTATATTGGAACAACAGATGTAAAGGGATTACATCATCTTGTTTGGGAAATTGTTGATAATTCTATTGACGAAGCATTAGCTGGCTTTTGTAATAATATTGAAATAGTGATTAACAAAGATAATTCGATTACCGTAAAAGATGATGGAAGAGGAATACCAGTAGGAATTCATGCAAAAACAGGTATTTCTACCGTAGAAACGGTTTATACTGTTTTACATGCTGGAGGAAAATTTGGAGGCGGAGGATATAAAGTATCAGGAGGTCTTCACGGAGTTGGTGCTTCTGTTGTAAATGCCCTATCCAAATGGTTAGAAGTAAAAGTTTTTAAAGACGGAAAAATAAATTATATCCGTTTTGAAAATGGTGGTCATACCGTTGAACCTTTAAAAGTAATTGGTACTTGTGAAGAAAACCGTACAGGGACTTATGTTACGTTTAAGCCAGATGCTGATATCTTTGATACCGATATTTATGATTATAATACATTAATGATTCGTATTCGAGAATTGGCTTTTTTAAATAAAGGATTAAGACTTACGATTCGTGATGATAGAGACGAAGAAGATACAACGGGGGAAACATTCCTTTATGAAGGTGGAATTTCGGAATATGTAAGATTTATTAATCAAGGAAAGACTCCAATTCATGATAAAATTATTCATTTAGATGGAGAAGAAAATGATGTTATATTTGAAGTAGCTATGCAATATAATACTGGCTATAATGACAATATCTATTCTTTTGTAAATAATATTAATACCCATGATGGAGGAACTCATGAAGAGGGAGTAAAAAGAGCTTTAACACGAGTTATCAATAGTTATGGTCGTAAGTCTGGGCTTTTAAAGGAGAAAGATGAGTCATTAACTGGGGATGATGTAAAAGAAGGGTTAACCATGATTGTTTCTTGTAAACATCCAAATCCACAGTTTGAGGGTCAAACCAAGGGAAGACTTGGTAATTCGGAGGTTCGAAAACTGGCAGATAATGTTTTTTCTGAAGGATTTGAGAAGTTTTTATTAGAGAATCCTAATGAAGCAAAAATTATTGTAGAAAAGTCTATTTTAGCATGTCGAGCAAGAAATGCTGCGAAAAAAGCACGTGAAATCACGAGAAAAAGTGATTTAACAATGACAAATTTTTTTGGAAAATTATCAGATTGTAAAAGTAAGGATTCGAAAGTATCTGAAATCTTTATTGTCGAGGGAGATTCGGCAGGAGGTTCTGCAAAAAAGGGTAGAGATTCCATGACTCAAGCAATCTTACCACTAAGAGGAAAAATACTTAATGTAGAGAAAAATAGATTGGATAGGGCATTAGGAAATGAGGAAATAAGAACGATTATTACTGCTTTTGGTACAGGAATAGGGGATGAGTTCAATCTTGAAAAGTTACGTTATGATAAAATTATCATCATGACCGATGCCGATGTTGATGGTTCTCATATTAGAGTACTATTATTAACTTTATTTTATCGTTTCTTTAAACCTATTGTAGAAGCCGGTCATGTCTATGCGGCTCAACCCCCATTATTTAGAATTATGCATGGTAAGACTAGAAAATATGTCTTAAACGAAGAAGAAAAAGAAAGATATTTAATGACTTTACCTGAAAATGTAAGACAAAAAGCAGAAATTGCTCGTATGAAAGGATTAGGAGAAATGGATGCCGATGAGCTAAATGAGACAACTATGGATATTGAAAAAAGAATATTAAGAAAAATTACAGTGGATGATTGTATGGAAGCGGATGCGGTATTTACTAAATTAATGGGTGATGAAGTAGAACCAAGAAGAAAATTTATTGAAGAAAATGCTGGTTATGTACAAAATCTAGATATATAGGAGGGTTACAATGGAAGAGGAAAACAAAGAAAAAAAGGAAGAGAATGAAATAGTGCCAATGGCTGATAATAAACAATTTAATGGTTATTTCCATGAAAGGGATCGCTTGGCAGAAAATAATATTGTAAAAGAGGTTGAAACATCATTTTTAGAGTATTCCATGAGTGTTATTGCTTCCCGAGCATTACCAGATTTAAGAGATGGACTAAAACCAGTACACAGAAGAATACTATGGTCAATGTATGAATCAGGATATACTCCAGATAAACCACATAGGAAATCTGCAACAACAGTTGGATATGTAATGGGACACTATCATCCACATGGTGATTCTTCTATCTATGAGGCAATGGTTCGGATGGCTCAAGATTTTAATCAAAGATATTTACTAGTAGATGGTCATGGAAACTTTGGTAATATCGAAGGTGATGGAGCAGCAGCAATGCGTTATACAGAATCTAGACTTTCTAAAATATCTTTGGAATTACTTAGAGATATTAATAAGGATACCGTCGACTTTGATTTGAACTTTGATGAAACATTAAAGGAACCAAAGGTATTGCCTTCTAAATATCCAAATATTTTAGTTAATGGTACGATGGGAATTGCTGTTGGTATGGCTACTAATATTCCTCCACATAATTTAGGAGAGGTCATTGATGGATGTATTGCATATATCGATAATCCTGATATTGATACATTAGGGCTTATGAATTTTATTAAAGGCCCTGATTTCCCAACTGGAGGTATTATTTTAGGAAATTCTGGTATTAAACAAGCCTATGAGACTGGCAGGGGGTCTATTACAATTCGAAGTAGAGCCACTATTGAAGAAAATCATGGACATCCTACTATTGTTATAACGGAAGTTCCATATGGTGTGAATACCATGGAATTAAAAAATAAGGTAGCAGAGTTAGTTCATAATAAAATTATTGAAGGTATTACAGATTATCATACAGACTTGAAAGATGGAGTAAAGATAACAATTACTCTAAAGAAAGATGCGAATCCACAAGTTATTTTGAATAACTTATACAAACATACTGCCTTTCAAACCAATTATGGTATCATCTTTTTGATGTTAGATGGTCTTACTCCTAAAACCTTAGGATTAAAAGATATTATTTCAAAATATATTGATCATCAAAAAGAAGTAATTATTAGAAGAACAAGATTTGATTTAAAGAAATCGGAAAACAGAGTTCATATCTTAGAAGGTTATAAAATAGCATTAGATAATATTGATGAAGTCATAAAGATTATAAAAGAATCAGAAACAGATCAAATTGCTAGAGAGTCTTTAATTAGTAGATTTAAACTATCAAAAATTCAAACAGATAGTATATTAGAATTAAAATTAAGAAGATTAACAGGATTAGAAAGAACAAAAATTGAAGATGAATTAAAAGATTTATTAGAAAAAATTGATTTATATAAGAAGATATTAGCATCAGAGCAAATGGTTTTAGATATTATTAAAAAGGAGTTAGAAGAAATAAAACATAAATATGGGGATGAAAGAAGAACTTCTATCGATATGACTGCCATTGATTATATAGAGGACGAATCCTTAATTCCAGTAGAAGATATTATCATTACTCTTACTAATAAAGGTTATATAAAGAGAATAAAGACGGATACCTATAAGACACAAAATAGGGGAGGTGTTGGTATTAAAGGAATGACAACAAATGAAGAAGACTTTGTGGAACATTTAATATCAATGAAGACTCATGATTATATCTTATTTTTCTCTAATAGAGGAAGAGTATATAGAATGAAAGGATATGAGATTCCTGAGTATAGTAGACAATCAAAAGGTTTGCCTGTAATTAATTTGTTAGCATTAGAGAAAGATGAGAACATTAGTTCTATAATAAAACTAGATAGTAATAATAAGGAAATAAAATACTTAATGTTTGCTACAAAACAAGGTCTTGTAAAAAGGACAGATTTATCAGAATTTGATAATATCCGTAAAGGTGGTAAAATTGCTATTATTTTAAAAGAAAATGATGAACTTATCAGCGTTAGAGGTACTACAGGATCTGATGAAATCATTATTGGTGCAAGTAATGGAAGAATGGTTCGATTTGTAGAAACTGAAGTGAGAATTATGGGTAGAAGTAGTTCTGGTGTAAAAGGAATTGAATTAGATGGAAGCTATGCAGTGGGTGCTGATGTTATTCATTCTGGTGATTATATACTAATTGTTACAGAAAAAGGATATGGGAAACAAACTATTATCGATGAGTATCGATTAACTCATAGAGGAAGTAAAGGAGTGAAAGCTCTAAATGCAACAGATAAAAATGGTATGATGGTTACCTTGAAACGAATTCCAAATGATGGAAACTATGATGTTATGATTATAACAAATAATGGTATTGTCATAAAAATGCCTTTATCTCAAATTTCTATTTTAAGAAGAGCAACACAGGGAGTTAGGTTGATTCATTTAAAAGATAATCAAAACGTCGCTACTGTTGCAATTGTTACAGAAGAGGATATAGAAAATAATGATTCAGATGAACCATTAGAGGAGCAGAATAATACAGAAAATTAGTATAAGAAGGACATAAGAATCTATTTTGAGAAATTCATAGATTCTTATTTTTATATTAAAATCATTATTTGCACAGTGCACCTGATTGATATATAATAATTATATAATTGA
>CAJUIY010000055.1 GCA_910586865.1 uncultured Bacilli bacterium | reverse complement strand
TTCGAGACATTTTCTAAAGTTAACACTTAAGACATTATCATAAATTAATCATATTTTTAGAAAAATAAAACAAAAACACTTGCAATTTTACAGTATTTATACTAAACTATAGTAGTAAGTTAAATGGCGTCATTGGTGAAGTGGTTAACACGCTAGTTTGTGGCACTAGTATGCAAGAGTTCGATTCTCTTATGGCGCCCCATATTGAATTTTACGCACACCCTTGTGCGAAGGATAAGTAAAAGTTTGTAATACTTGATATTATGGACTTTTTTCTTTGTGGGAGGTGGTGAGTATATAAATGAGAATTGCGTCCATAGAAATTTTAGAATTTCCTTTGTGTGTAAAAAATAAGATATTAAGAATTAAAAATATTACCAAGAAATTAATAATATTGGTTATTTATTTAGAGAAAATTGCTTTGATTTAGTAGTTAATGCTAATGATAAAAGTTTGATATTATCTAATTATAATTCAAAAGAAGATATAGATGGTTATATAAAATCAAGCAAAATAATTTAAATATTGATTCTGTTAATTTAGAAGAACTACGCCAAAAGAATAATCTATTACAAATAATTCCTAATAAAAAGCAATCTAGATTTGATCAAGAAAGTTTAACATTGCTATCAATAAATACTTAAAATATGTTAAAATTGTAGTAACAGTTATTTAAGTCACAGATTGGTTAGACATGTCTGGCTAATTAGAAAGGGGCAATATTTATGCTAGAAAAAAATAATATACAAATGATTGAAGAAATTAAAAATGTAATTATTAGTAGTAGAAATAAAATTGCTTATGAAGTCAATAATACAATGCTACTAGCGTATTGGAATGTTGGTAGAATTATTGTTGAAAACGAGCAAAATGGTAATATTAAGGCTGAGTATGGTAAACAAGTTTTAAAGGAACTTTCAAAAGAATTAAGAAAAATTTTAGGATCAGGTTTTTCGGTTAGTAATTTATTTAATATGCGTAAGCTTTATGTTACTTATCCAAAATTCCAGACACTGTCTGGAAAATTGAGTTGGTCACATTATTGTGAGTTGTTAAGTATTGAAAATGATGATGAAAGAAACTTTTATGAAAAAGAATGTGTTAATTCTAACTGGAGTGTTAGAGAATTAAAAAGACAATTAGAAACATCATTATTTGAAAGATTATTATTATCCGATGGAAAAAATAATAAAGAAAAAGTTTATGAATTATCAAAAGTTGGACAAACATTAGCTAAACCTAACGACATTTTGAAAGAACCATATGTTTTTGAATTTTTAGATATTAAAGAACCAAAACCTATTTTGGAGAAAGATTTAGAAAGAAAATTAGTTCATCATATGGAGGAATTTCTGCTTGAATTAGGTAAAGGATTTATGTTTGTGGGAACACAACAAAGAGTAACTTTGGGGAATACTCATTATTATGTAGATATGGTTTTCTATAATAAAATATTAAAATGTTATGTTTTAATAGATTTGAAAATTGGTACAATGAAACCAGAATACGCAGGACAAATGAATATGTATTTAAATTATTATAATGCTGAAGTAAATGATGAATATGATAATAAACCAATAGGAATTATTCTTTGTAAAAGTAAAAAAGAAGTAGCTATGGAATATGCTTTAGGTGGACTCGAAAATAATGTTTTTGCTTCAACTTATACTTATTATATTCCAAATAAAGAAGAATTAATAAATGAAGTTGAAAAAATTTTAAATGAAAATGAATGATAGGAGAGCTTTATGAATAGTAAATTAGAATTTCAAAAAGTAACTTGTACTATTGAAATAATAGAGGGAGCAGATCATAGCTATACTCATAAAGAGTTAGAGTTAGGGGAAATTATAAAAAAAGAGTTTTAAAAGAGAGTTATTGGTTGGTTATTTATCAATAACTATTTTTTTACTCTTCACATAATATTTTATTCCTTCCTTTTCAGAATCTCCAAAAATTTTAACAGGACGAGAATCTACTAGTATATATTCCTCCTCATTATTAGGAGTCTGGTCAAATGCTAAACCATGTATATAATCAAAAGTCGTATATTTTTTTCTTTCTCGTGAAATATTTTTACGTATTTCCCTTGGCATATTAGAAATCGCTAAGAGTTCTCTTTGAATTCTCTCGCTATCATTTGTAGCAATTTTGTTTTCCCATTTTACCCTTTCTAAACGAGGAGTATATAGTTTACTAAGAAATTCTAACTGACTATTTTCTAAAACTAAACCTTGATACATTAGAGAATTACGTATTTCTTTTTCTGCTACTTGATTCTCTTTTAGTTTTTGATATAGTTCCATTCTTTTTTGTTTTACCATCTCTAATTGATTTTCATTCGATTGCATCAATCCTCGTAATTCGCGAAGTCTTTCTAATTTTTTTAAAGAATCATAATTATTAATGATGCCATTAATATCAATATATTCCAAATTATAAAAGCCAGAAAGAAATAATAAATCTCTTGTTTTTAACAAATTCTTCTTTTTTGATTGAAATATCTCTAATTTTCTCATTTTAGGAGCATCTGTTTTTAAAAAGAACATCTCATAGTCAAGATTAATATTTTCTAAGGTTAGAACATCACATGCTAAGTTTAGAGTATGGTGTTTTTTATTCCTTATCTTTGTTTCATTTAGACGAAGAATATTTCCTGAGAATCCATTTAGTTGATTGAGTGACATTATGGTAGAGTTGGTATCTATAAAACTACATCTTAAGCAACCAATGAATGCTCTTTCATAAATTGTACAACCACTTGTACAAATAAACTTAATATTTGGATAGAAATGATTCATTATTTGAAATTCATCAGAATCAAATTTTAGTCTTGTAAAGGTAAGATGCTTTATATAAGCAAAATCAAATAAGTTTGTTGTCTTTTTCTCATAAGTACCATAGTAAGGGTGGCTAATTAGATAATCATTTACTGCCCGAATATACCTAGATAAATCAATATTTCTTCGCTTACACCCAGGATTAAGGTAGTAAAATAGTTCTGTTTCCTGGTTTTTAGCATTGCTTAAAATACGAACATATAATTTATCGAAGACAAGTTTTCTAGCTGTTTCTTTTTTTGTATTACTTATCATCACTTCTTGATAATTTGGTAATAGCATAGTATTCCTCCTCGTATAAAATTTACTTTTTATTATAGCATGTATTTTTAATTTTTTATAGTAACAGTTCAGACTATGATAACATAAAAAACTAGTTTTCTTATAAAATAAGAGTTTCAACGATTTTCTTACTTGATTATTAGATTAAGGTATTAAGATCATAAATATAACAATTATCTTATTTTATATGGAA
Organism: uncultured Bacilli bacterium; assembly: GCA_910586865.1. Classification (GTDB taxonomy): domain Bacteria; phylum Bacillota_I; class Bacilli_A; order RF39; family UBA660; genus UMGS995. The sequence continues at coordinate 6,126 of CAJUIY010000055.1, read as the reverse complement.
TGGTGGAATATTTAGTTAATTTTCATTAGTTAGGGTCTGAACAGTTACCAATTATAGCATGTATTTTTAATTTTTTCTTGCTTAACTTATATTATTTGATTATAATGAATTTATGATGATTTAGTTAAAAAATCAAGAAAGGATAGAAGTTTGTATGAAAAATTATTATATTGATTTAGGTTCTTCTACAATAAAAATTTATGGTTATGAAGAGTCTTTAAAATTAGTAGAGGAGCATTCTATTTATTTTAAAAATGATTTTGATAGGGAAAAAGGAATTAGCAAAGAAAATTTAGAAGAGTTGTGTAAATATTTTGAAGAAATCAAAGAAAAATATGATTTAAAATATGATAATACCAATATTTTTGTTACGGGTATTTTTAGAGAATTAATATTTGAAAGAAAGCAAGAGTTAGTAAAATTATTTAATGATAAGTTTGATTTACATTTTAATATTATAAGTCATGGTATTGAAAATTATTATCTAGCAAAAGCGATGGAAAATGATTATGGGGATAAAAAAGTGTTAATTATTAATATGGGTGGAAAGACAACTGAATTAGTTACTTTTGTAGGAAAGAAAATAACCGATACCAAAAATTTAAAATTAGGTGTTGGGGATTTATTAAATAACTTTTCGAAGGTAAATGAAGTATATAGTGGTAACACGATAGAAGATATGGAAAATTTTGTCAAAACCAGATTAGATAGCATTACATTAGATGAGGACTATGATTGTGCCATTTTTACTGGTGGAGAAGAGCGTTTTGAATTATTAACAGGTTTTCATTTAGTAGAAAACACTTTATTTCAAGATGGTATTCATCACTATATGTTAAGTTTAGAAGATTATGTAAAAGGGACAGAAAAAGTATTTTATGAGATGACTATGGAAGAGCTATATAATTTAATGCCTGCTAATCCAAAGTGGATGGATGGAGCAAGAAGTGGAGCGATTATTCCATTAGTGTTATTTCGAATTGCCAATGTAGATTGGGTAATTCCATCAGATTTAAATTTAATAAATGGAGTAATAAACGATTTAAAATAGTTTTTAGATAAATTTTGGTACTACCAACCTCTATCATAGTATACAGAAAGTCTTTTAACTTTTTGTTTTGTTACCAAACCTTTAGCAGATAAGGTATCTAAGTAAAATGGTGAGTAAATATCTCCAATTGGCATCTCTTGATATTCTTTTTTCCAAAAATTATGCTGGCTTAGTATTTCGATATAAGTATCTCTTACTTTTTTGGAACAAACAGATCCATTAATTTCTGTTTGAAAAGTATCATTGTATAACTCTTTCGGTACTATGATATTAAGTGCAGGATCAAAAACATACTCCCTTTGAAGAAAAGAGAATCGAATTCATGCATGTTCTATTTCACGTGTGGTACTTGGATGGATGACTCCTCGAAGAATTTCATCCTCATCTTTGAAAAAGGGGATGATGGATGAAGTTGCGTTCCAACAAAATCCATTTAAATTTTTATTTTGAAGCATAGAATAAGCATTTCCTTTTGCTGATAACTCAATTTCAATAAATAAGTTTTTTAATAAAGAATAAGCATATGTTCTCACTAATAATTTTGCTTCCTGTTTTTCTAAATATTCGATTTTATCATTTTCTTCTTGATATTGATTTTGGTTATCTATATTTTTTATGATTTCCATTACTTTAGGAGAAAACTTCACAATATTCCTTCTTTCTTTTTTCGATATATTATATAAAAAGTAGATAAAAAAGTAAAGTGTAATTCAGCAACAACAAGTTGCTAAAAGTTAACGACTGGTTAGTAGAAAAACAAGTGAATTTGTTTTAAAATTAAAAAGAAGGAGGTTATATGAAGTTTTCAGAAAAAATACAAATTTTAAGGAAAAGGAATGGCTATTCCCAGGAAGATTTAGCAGATATCTGCAATGTTAGTAGACAAGCGATTTCTAAATGGGAGTCTAATCTTACTTTCCCAGAAGTAGAAAAAATAATTCTTTTAAGTGAAATTTTTCATACTACAGTTGATGTATTAGTAAAAGAGAAATTTGAGCTTGATGCCAAGATAGAGAATCATAGTTGTCATGTCATAAAAGAAAAAAAGAAGACTGGTTATTTTGAAGGGCTATTAATAAAAGAAAGTATTACAGATGAAAGGATATTAGATAGTTTGCAAGTGAATAAAGTAGAGTTATGGCAAACGGAAACAATTCCAAAATATTGGACAGCTCTTTACTTTACTTCCTCAGATTTTGACTTGCCAACTAAGTTATCAAAAGTGATGATTAGTGATGAAAGTTTGGGAGGCAATTGGTATGCAGATTTTAAACAAGGAAACACGAAATATATTGTATTTAACCATAAAATATTAAGCTATGAAATTGGTAACAAAATAGAAAAAGAAAAAGTTAAAAAAGAATGTAAAAAAATGGGAATATTAAATAGCGATGATATCTCAGAATAGGAGAATGCTATGAAAAAAATATTATTAACAAGTGCAGGATTAGAAAATAAAGTGGTTGAGAATAAATTTATGGAATTAATAGGGAAAAAAGCAAAAGAAATTAGAGTTTTATTTATTACAACGGCTACAGTAGAACCAGAAGCTATCCAAGTGCTACCAAAATGTTTAGATGATATGACTAGCCACAAGAGTCAAAACATACTATATCAATCCTACGTAAATGAGTCGATTTTAGGCATAAACGCTCAAATAAAGAACCATGACAATACCTTCTGTTAAATCTATAACAAAATTCATTAAGACATATTTGTAATTCATCAGTATCTAATCCATGATATGTTCCTAGAACAAAACTTTTTATATTTGAAATAATCGTATGCAATGATAAATATTCATCGTTTTTTCCGCTGATTTCTACCTCGTGTTTCATGTCAATTTCAAGTAGACTATTATAACTCTTAAAACCATCTGATATGATAGTTGATCCAGCTTTAATATTTTGCTTTACAAATTTATTAACTGTATCAGATTTTAGATCATCACATACTTTTAGTTTTAGATATTGCATTTGTTTTTGTTCATTCTTTGACAACGAAATTAACACTTTGGATTTATCGGTTCCACGACCTCGTTTTCCATTTGAGTCTTTTCCTATATAGAACTCATCCATTTCAATGATTCCTTCTAGCATATATTCCATCTCTCTTTTTGTCATTGCATTTTTTAAATTTATAGACATTAGTCTTGCATTTTTTAAATTTATAGACATTAGTCTTGCACTTTTATAGTTTATATTAAGCTCTCTTGATAGTTCTAATGCTGATATACCTCTTTTATCTTTTGACATCAAAAAAATTGCACAAAACCATTTTTGGATTGATAGTTTTGTTCCTTCAAAAACAGTTCCACTAATTAAAGAAAATTGCTTTCCACAACCTCCACATATGTATTCATTTCTAGTAGAAATCTTTTTACTTTCTTTACATCCACATTTATCACATATATGACCATCAGGCCATCTCAAATTAAATAGTTTTTCTCTGCATTTCTCCTCAGTTCCACATTTTTCCATAAATTCAATTAAATTCATATTCTCATATTTTGACATTACTACCACCTCATATATTGTCTATTATTAGGATACCACTTTTTTGACTATTGTGGCTAGTCATAATAAAAAATTTAACTATTTCTGTAATATTATAGTAATTATTCGAAGTTTATTTTATAATATGGAATATAGTTTTTTGTTTAGTTTTGCTAAAGGATGGTGAACAATTTTATGTTAGATGTAAATTTTAATCAAATCATTGATATGATTGAAAGAAGAAAAAATAATGCTTATAGAAAAGTAAATGAAGAAATGATTTTACTTTATTTAGATGTTGGAAAATTTTTATATGAGTTAATAGAAAATAGTAAATATGGAGATAAAATAACTACAAAAGTAGCAGATTTTATGAAAACTAATTATCCTGAAGTAAAAGGATTTACCAAAAGAAATATTGAAAGGATGGTACGTTTTATAAAACATATAAAGATGATGAGATTGCGACACCACTGGTGACGCAATTAAGTTGGACAAATAATTTGCTTATTTTAAGTGGTTCTAAATCAATAGAAGAAAGACATTTTTATTTGAAATTATCTATTAAGGAAAATTATTCAAAAAGAGAATTAGATAGACAAATAACTTCTGCTTATTATGAACGATATTTATTATCAGAAGGTAATGCACTTCCAACTACAAATAAAACTATTGATGAAGATGATTATCCAAATACCAGAGTTTTAGATCTTTATAGTTTAGAGTTTTTAGATTTACCTAATGAGTATTCAGAAAGTGATTTAAAAAATGCTATAGTAAAAAATTTAAAGGATTTTATTTTAGAAGTTGGAAAAGATTTTACTTTTATTGGCGATGAGTATCGCGTTCAAGTTGGTAATCATGATCTATTTATTGACTTGTTATTTTTTAATCGTGAACTATCTTGTCTTGTTGCTTTTGAACTAAAATTAGGAGAATTTAAAGCAGAATATTTAGGAAAAATGAATTTATACTTGGAAGCATTAGACAGAGATGTTAAAAAGAAAAATGAAAATCCAAGTGTTGGAGTAATATTATGCAGTTCTAAAGATAAAAACATAGTTGAATATTCTCTTAGCAAGAATATGTCACAAACTTTAATATCAGAGTATAAACTAAAATTAATTGATAAAAAATTATTAGAGAACAAATTAAATGAAATGAAAAAAAATTTAGAAAATAATGAGGAATAATCTTAAATTGGGAGGAAATTATGAATATCGAATTTATTAATGATGCTTATACTGAAGATGGACTAAAATTACCAATAGTTCATTTTAACAGTAAAGAAAAAGATATATGTGTAATATTTATTCATGGAATGTGTCAAACGATAATTGATAATTATTTCGCTACTGTTTGTGGTAATATTTTATCAGAAAATAATATTGGTTTTCTTTATGAACATAATAGAGGTCATTCAATAGAAAATGATATAGTTATGAAAGATGGAACATTTAAAAGATGTGGATGTATGTATGAAATTTTTGAAGATTCAATTTATGATATTGATTTAGCAATTAATAAAGCTCAAGAATTAGGTTATAAAAGATTTATTTTGATGGGACATAGTTATGGATGTAATAAATTAATTTACTATTATTATAGGAAAAAGCCAAATATTTTAGGATTAATTCTTGCCAGTGCTCCTGATATGATAGGACTTCAATTATTACGCCAAAAAGATTATAAAGAACTTATTAAAGAAGCAAAAGAAAACATTGATAATGGAGATTCCAACAAAATCTTAAGCAATTTGATTGAAGATTATATGTATATGAGTTCTGGGACTTATTATAATTGGTTTCACGAAAATTCTAATTTAGATAATTTACCAGTTATGAATAATTCAAAAAATTGGTATCAATTTGAAACAATAGATGTACCAATATTAACATTTTCAGGTTCTAATGAAACCGATAACTATTTACATTTAGATTCACTAAAAGAAAAGGCAAAAAGTTGTAATGATTTTGAGTATATGTATATAAATGATACAGACCATTTTTACAATGAGAAAGAATTAGAGATAGGAAATATAATTTTTAATTGGATAAAAAAATTAAAAATTGACTAGGGTATCATTTTCAGATGGAAATGGACGAACAGGGCGAGTATTGATAAATCATCAATTATTAGCAAATGATGAAATACCAATTGTTATTCCAGAAGACAGAAGAATTGAATATTTTGAGTATTTACAAAATGATGATTTTGTCGGATTTGCAGAAATGATTAAGGAATTACAATTAGTAGAATTAGAAAAAATGAGAGAATATGGTATAGAATATAATGATGATATAGAATTAGAAAAGTAAAAAGGGGTGGAATTTTATGGGAAAAGAGCAAATAAAATTTAAGAAAAAAGAAGATAATGCTATGTATTAGAAAACGAAGACAAGAACATAAACTTTCAAAATTTCTAGTAGATTTAGAACAGTTACAAAAACGACTATTAGATAAATTAATAAATAGATTAAAACAAAAAAATTTTACTTAAAGGTATTGAAGTTATAAATAATGATAATAGACTTCTTGCGTAACTAAAAATAGGTATTGCATTTCAGAAAAAAATGATAT
>CAJUIY010000054.1 GCA_910586865.1 uncultured Bacilli bacterium | reverse complement strand
AGTTCCATATATCGTGGTTAGATGTCATTTACACAGAATTTTTTACACACTCAAACAACTTCTAATTAAAAAGAAATAGACTAGTAATCTATTTCCATCGCTTGTTTTATTTTTTTCATATTTTCTTTTGCTACTTCTTTTGCAACGTTTGTTCCTTCTTCTATGATTTTTTTCACTTCTTCATCGTGTTCTTCATAGTACTTTCTTTTTTCTCGAATGGGCTCTAATAATTCTTTTAAGTTTTTAATTAATTCTTGTTTACAAGCAACACATCCACGTTCTCCATTTTTACACTCTTTACAAACATTTTCTAAATCTTCTTTTTCTGTTACAATTTTATGATAGTAATAGACCATACAAATATCAGGATTAGCTGGATCATCTTTTTTTATTTTTTTTGGATCGGTAACCGCAGACATCACTTTTTTTTGAATCGTTTCATCATCATCTACTAAAAAGATAGCATTACCAAGACTTTTTCCCATTTTTTCATTTCCATCTAATCCTTTTAATCTCTTTTCATTACTTAAAACGGGATTAGGTTCTTTCAGTGTTTCTCCATAAATAGAATTGAATTTACGGACAATTTCTCGACATTGTTCTAAAAGAGGTAATTGATCTTCTCCGACGGGAACTACTTCTCCAGAAAAGCAGGTAATGTCGGCTGCTTGTGATACGGGGTATCCTAAAAAACCATAAGTGATACTTTCTCCATTGTTACCGAATAATTCCTTTTTTTGAGCAACTTCATTTTTAACAGTAGGGTTTCGAAATAATCTTGATACTGTCACTAGATTTGAATAGAATACCGTAAGTTCTGCAATCTCTGGTATTTTTGATTGGATAAAAATATGGACTTTACTAGGTTCGATTCCAACGGACAATAAATCAAGTACTAATTCTTTTATATTCTGTCTTACTTTCAGAGGATTATTAAAATTATCAGTGAGAGCTTGGACATCTGCAATTTCTAAGAAAAAGTTATATTCTTCTTGCATTTTTTTCCAATTATTACAAGCTCCAAATAAATGACCTAAATGTAGATTTCCAGTAGGTCTAATTCCCGTTAATATTGTTTTTGTCATAAAATCCCTCCTTGCTTCATTATAGCACATTACAAAGATACTTGCAAAAAGAATCCATTTGTGGTATAATAGGAACAATTTAAGGGGGCTGTGTTATGGGAGCATACCAAGCACTAAAAGAATTGGTAGATTTTAAAAGTAAGTCAATGCAAGAAATTACTTATGATAATTATTATTTTAAATGTGGAGAAAGATTGTTAAATCAGCAAGAATATGATATGAGTAGCGAAGAAAAAAGTGTATTAAAGGGAATCTATTTGCTTTATGAAATAAAATTAAATAAGGTAGTGGAAATTAGAAATATTTTTAAAGAAGCAAGAAGTACCGAATTTCAAAGAGATTTTTATGCGAAACTATTTATTTATGATAAAATAAGACAAATAGAAAAGGAAAATGGAATAAATGAAGTTGGTGTTGCTTCTTTAATATATCATGATTATGTTGTTGAGTTAAATACTAGTACTGATATAGATGGAGAACGATTACCTAAAAGTGCGATGGATATATTTCAAGACTTTGCAAAAGAAGAATTAAAAGAAGATAAAGAATTTTTAAGAATGATTCATAACTTTTATGATAGCAAGATAGAAATGACTTTTTCAGGTAGTGAAGAGGAATTGTCATCGATATCTTTATGTCCAATAGAGAAAACAGAAGGAAATTTTGTAGGAGAAAAGGCCGATTCATCAACCTCAGAAAAAAAAGGAATCGTTATTGATTTTTGTAAAAGAAAAAGAAGAAAGAAAAAGAATTAATATCACTCTTTTTTTTATCTTTCGTAATAAGATATGAATATTTTGGATATACTAAAAGTAGATATTGACAAATACAATAAATATCCTTATAATTTAGTTATCGACTGTGAAGGAGAAAAGTAAATTAGTGAAAGTCAAAGCGAGTTAGGGATTGGTGCAAGCCTAATGATGGATACTTTTTGAAAGAACACTCTGGAGTTGCTTACCGAACTCATTAGTAGGCTAAGCCGGTAGTATACCGTTAACAATACTAGATTTCATAGATAAATGAAGAGATTATAAGAAATTTATAATAAATTGGGTGGTACCGCGGAACACTAGTTTTCGTCCCTTTGTGGAGGAACTAGTGTTTTTTTGTTAGGAGGAACATAGATGATAGAAAAAGAAAAACTAAGAAGTTATGCCCATAAATTAATGTTTGATATGAAAGAAGAGGAATATGAAACACTACAGAAAGAATTTGAAGTTATATTAAAACAAATGGAAAAAATTGAAAATATTCCGAATATCAAGAATATCAAACCCATGACTTTTCCTTTTCGACTAGATAAAAAAAGAAAACTAAGAGAAGACGAAATAGGAGATTATTTAACCGTTGGGGAAGTATTAGAAAATGCAAAACATCAGGTAAATGATCAAGTAAAAGTTCCAAAGGTGGTGGAATAAAATGATAAGAGAATTACATGAAAAATTAGAAAAAGAAGAAGTAACAAAGGAAGAATTGTTTGAAGAAGCGAAAACTCTTGCAGAAAAATATCAAGAAGAGTTTAACTCTTTTGTGACAATCCTAGATGAAGCGAAATCCAAAAGACGTGCTGATTCCATTTTAAAAGGGATTCCTTATGCCTTAAAAGACAATATTTCCACATCCGGTATTTTAACGACGGCATCTTCTAATATACTAAAAGATTATGTTCCCGTATATGATGCTACTGTTTATCAAAAGTTAAAGAAATCAGGAGCGGTGTTACTTGGAAAAACAACATTAGACGAACTTGCAATGGGAGGAACTGGAACGACAGCAAACACCGGAGTTGTAAGAAATCCTTGGAATAGGGAGCATCTAATTGGTGGAAGTTCTGCAGGGAGTGCTTCTGCGGTAGCTCTTGGTATTGTTCCTTTTGCAATAGGTTCCGATACTGGAGATTCCATTCGAAAACCAGCTTCTTTTGGTGGAGTAGTTGGGTTTAAACCGACCTATGGAAGAATTTCTCGTTATGGATTATTTGCCTTTGCTTCTAGTTTAGATCACGTTGGTGTATTTGCAAGAAGTGTGGAAGATGTTGCGATTGTTACCGATATCATCAAAGGAGAAGATTCAAAGGATATGACTTCCTTAGAAGACGATGGGAAGGTTTATGCAGAAGAAATAAAAAAGGATACGACAGGGAAAAAATTATTTTATATCAAAGAAATCTGTGATATAGAAGAGTATCCGAATAAAACAGAAAAGTTAGAAAAAACATTAAAGGAGTTTCAAGATTTATTAGAAAAGTGTAGAGAGCAAGGTTTTGTGGTAGAAGAAGTCAGTTTTGATAAAAAACTATTAGAAGCTATCTATCCTACCTATATGACCATTAGTTGTGCCGAAGCTACTAGTAATAATGCGAATCTAACTGGAATTCAATTTGGCCCAAGAGGAAATGGAGAAAATATCGAAGAGATGATGTTTCAGGCAAGAACAGAAGGATTTTCGGAATTAATTAAAAGACGTTTTGTATTAGGAAGCTATATCTTACAAAAAGAAAACCAAGAAAAATTATACTTAAATGCTTGTCGTATTCGAAGACTAATCGTAGAAAAGATGAACGAGTTATTAAAAGAGTATGATGGTATGATTTTGCCAGCTAGTGGAGGAGGAGCACCGAAGTTTAGTGAATCTTCTGAACAAGTGTCGGATAGTCATTACATCTTAGAAAATCATATGGTGATTGGTAACTTTGGTGGTTTTCCATCGATTACCATTCCTTATTGTTTCGATGAGGAAAAAATGCCAGTAGGTGTTAATATTACAGGACGTGTAATGGAAGATGATGTCGTTCTTAATATAGCCTACAAAATCGAAACATTAACAGGATTAAAAGGAATCAAGGCAGGTGAAGAAAATGTATAAAGCAGTGATTGGATTAGAAGTACATTGTGAATTAGAGACAAAATCTAAAAATTTTTCTGCCTCTCCCAATGAATTTACCGAAACACCAAATATTAATGTCTCCACTGTTGACTTAGGACTTCCAGGTATTTTACCGATTCCCAATAAAGAGGCAGTTAGGAAGGCATTAAAGACTGCTATGGCACTTCATTGTACCAATCCAGATGAGGTACTCTTTGATCGTAAAAATTATTTTTATCCCGATCTTCCAAAAGGTTATCAAATCACACAAGTTACCAAACCAATGGGAAGAAATGGATATTTAGATATCATGGTGAATGGTCATAAAAAACGAGTTTTCATTCATCAATTGCATTTGGAAGAGGATACGGCTTCACTAGAACATTTTAGTAATTATTCATTAATTGATTATAATAGAAGTGGAATTCCATTAATTGAGATTGTCACAGAACCTTGTATCGAAAGTGCGGATGAGGCAGTGGCTTTCTTAGAGGATTTAAGAGATGTTTTCTTATTCTTAGGAGTTAGTGAGGCAAAAAGTAATTATGGTCAAATGCGATGTGATGTTAATATTTCTTTAATGAAAGATACGGATACGGAACTTGGTACCAAAGTAGAGATGAAAAATATCAATGCTTTTACGAGTGTAAGAGATGCGATTGAATATGAAATCAAAAGGCAGACAGAACTTTTAGAAAAGGGTGAAAAAGTTGTACAGGAGACTCGTCGTATCGCAGAGGATGGAAAAACGTATGCGATGAGAGAAAAAGTGGATGCGGTTGACTATAAGTATTTTGTAGAACCAAATATTCCCCCAGTACCATTAACCAAAGAATATTATGAAGAGTTACGAAGCTCCATTCCTGAGTTAAAACTAGAACGATATGAAAAGTATATCAATCAATATGGTTTATCTGAATATGATGCGGGAGTATTATCTAGTAAAAAAGATATCAGTGATTATTTTGAAGAAGTACTATCTTATGGTTCCGATATTTCTCTTACCGTAAACTTTGTAACATCTGCGATTCTTTCTACGATTAAAAAGTTAGAGATAAGTATTCATGAGTTATTTATTACACCTAAGATGTTAAGTGGAGTAATTGAGAAAGTAAAAAACAAAGATATCTCTCTAGATCATGGAAAAAAGATTTTATATCAAGCAATTGAAAAAGAAACGGATCCAAATGAATTAATTAGTAAACAGAATCTACATCAAATTAATGATAAAGAACAACTATTAACCTTAATTTGTGAAGTAATGGATGAAAATGAAGAACAAGTAAGACAATATGTAGAAGAAGGAAATACTTATGTCTATAATTTCTTTATTGGAAAGGTTATGCAAAAGTCAAATAGACAAGCAAACCCAAATATGTCGTTAGAAATTATAAAGGAAGAATTAGAGAGGAGAAAAAACAATGGCTAACAAATATAGGACTCATAAGTGTTATGAGTTATCAGAAAAAGAAATTGATAGAGAAGTTAAGATTGCTGGTTTTGTAGAAAATATTAGAGATCATGGAGGCGTTATTTTTGTTGATATCCGTGATGATAGTGGAGTTTTACAAATTGTTAGTAATGATGATACCATCTTTTATGGAATTACAAGAGAATCTAGTATTACCGTTTCTGGTACAATCCGTAAAAGAGAGGAAGAAGACTATAACGATAGAATTAAAACAGGTACGATTGAACTACTAGTAAATGAATTAGAGGTACTTGGTAATAGTTCTAATGTTTTACCATTTGAAGTGATGACTTCTCATGAAACCTCAGAGGAAGTAAGGTTGAAATATCGTTATCTTGATTTAAGAAATCCAAAAGTAAAACAAAATATCATTTTTAGAACACAAGTAATTGATTTTTTAAGAGAGATTATGAAAAAAGAAGATTTCTTAGAATTACAAACACCAATTTTAACGGCATCTTCACCAGAAGGAGCGAGAGACTTTATTGTTCCATCTCGTAAATATCATGGTAAGTTTTATGCTCTTCCTCAAGCTCCACAACAATTTAAACAATTATTAATGTGTGGCGGGTTTGATAAGTATTTTCAAATTGCACCATGTTTTCGTGATGAAGATGCGAGAAGTGATAGAGTTTATGGAGAATTTTATCAGTTAGATTTTGAGATGGCTTTTGTAGAAGAAGATGATGTGTTAAAAATAGGCGAAAAGGTCTTTTATGAAACCTTTCAAAAATTTGGAAATGGTAAAAAAATATCCGATACTCCTTTTCCACGTTTAAGTTATAAAGAGTCTATGGAGAGATTTGGTACGGATAAACCAGATTTAAGAAATCCATTAGAACTAGTTGATTTAACAGAAGTATTTGAAGAAACTACTTTCAAACCATTTAAAAAGGTAACTGTAAAAGGAATTGTAGTAGAAGATATTGCCACAAAATCAAACTCTTGGTTTAATGAATTAGTAGATTATGCTTCTAGTATAGGTATGCCAGGAATTGGATATTTTAAAGTAAACGAGGATATGTCTTTTGCAGGTCCTATCGATAAATTTCTATCAGAAGATGAAAGGGAAGATTTAATTGATATTGGAAATTTAAAACCAGGTAGTGTCATTTTCTTTATTGCAGATCGAAATAATGCCTATAAATATGCAGGCCTAATTCGTGATGAGTTAGGGCGTAAACTTGGTTTAATTGATAAAGATGAATTTAAGTTCTGCATTGTAAAGGATTTCCCAATGTATGAATGGAGTGAAGAAGAAGAGAAGTATATCTTTACTCATAATCCGTTTAGTATGCCACAAGGTGGAATGGAAAGCCTAGAATCTAAAAAACCAGAAGAAGTGTTAGCTTATCAATTTGATTTCGTATGTAATGGAATTGAACTTGCCAGTGGTGCGGTTAGAAATCATGATTTAGAGATTATGAAAAAGGCTTTTTCTATTGCAGGGTATAAAGAAGAAGAAATAGAAAAGAGATTCAAAGCATTATATGAAGCCTTTAAATATGGGGCACCACCTCATGCAGGAATGGCCCCAGGAATTGACCGTATGTTAATGCTTTTACTAGGAGAGGAAAATATTCGTGAGACGATTGCTTTTCCTATGAATGCTAGTGGCTCAGATGCCTTAATGGAATCTCCTTCTGAAGTGAGTGAATTACAATTAAGAGAGGCACATATTAAAGTTCGTTAAAAAAGAAGTAATGACATTTTTTTCCTTACTTTGGTTGATAAGAGTGATGGATTAATAGCAAATTAATTCATCTTTTCATTTTCTTTCCATCAAAATTGTGGTATTATAAGGATAATAGGAGTGATGATATGAGTGATTCAAATAGAACAAATTTAACTATTATTATTGTCTTATGTGCCGTCGTTGTTATAGTAGGAGGTTATTTTACCATTAATCATTTCTTTGATAAGAAGGTAGAAGAGGATTCTATAGAAGAAACGGACGAAAAAAGGGATACTAGTGTGGATAAAGAAGAAAAGTATGATAGTTATAAAATAGGGGATTACGTTACTTTAAAGAATAACAGTACTTGGAATGTGATAGCCAAATCAGATAGTGAGGAGAGTAAAGTGCTTTTATTGATGGAAGATCAACTGGATGATTTGATAGATTACCGAGAAGCTAGTGATTATGTAAGGAATACGTTTGCAAGTGATTTTGCTCAATCCTTAGGAATAGGAGCGGATGAAGTGAGTGCTAGATTATTATCAATAGATGATATTCAAACGATTACTGGCATTGCGAACTTAGCTCCAGGTGTAACCATAGAAGATTCGAATAGAACTTTTCTATATCGTAGCACAACGGTAACAGAGGAAGTAGAAGGGGATACGCCTATCTTAGTTTGTGAAAAAACTAGTAATGACCCAGCTAAGATATGTATGGGAACGGGTACTAATACTTGGCCTGTTAGACCAGTGATTGAAATCTCCAAAAAATATGTGAAATAGAAGGTCTGATTTTCTTAGTATCCTTTTACTTTTAAAAGTAATGGTCGATTAAATACAGGAAAATCTTATTCGATTATTGTAATTATAAGGGAAATCGTAAATAACAGTAATTACGAAACGTTTGACATGTAAATATAGATATGTTATAATAAGCATCATTAGATGAAGAAGGGAGAATAATATGTTAAGCGTAAGACTAAGAAATCCTGATATTATTTTAACACCAATTAATGATGAAGAAAAAAAACAATTAGAAAGTGGTTTTATGGGTGACGAAAGTATCTATGTGTTATATAGACTACCAGATTTGGAAGGAATTCATATTGGTATGATGTCATCTTCCATGAGAAAATATGCTCCATCTACAGCAAATATTTGGAATTTAGACAGAGCAATTTCAATGGCTTTTTTCTATAATGGATGTCAAGAGTTAGAAAATAATGCTTCTCAAATAACAGATAGACCAGTTTATAGAATTAGACCTACTGATGATAGAATGGTATATGGATATGATGTATTAAATACAACATTAGAAAATGAGTTAGAAATACCACTTGAAAATGTGGTGGATGGTAAGTATACTTTAAATGTAGAAACACCATCTGTAATAAAAAAAATAAGATAAGTAGAAAGTGACATTTATATTGCCACTTTTTCTTTTTTCTCTAAAATGTATTTAGTAATTGACTTCTATATTTTGCAAGGATTGTGAAAAGGTTAAGTTGTTTCTTATATAAAAATTAAATCGTAATAAGTGCTTAATATGTTTACTTATCTTTAACCTGACGTATCTTTAACCTGACGTATCTTTAAAATTTATTTACAAATTATGGAAATTTGTTTATAATGAAATTAGTTATAGGAAGATAAAAATAAGTAGATAAAAAGTAGGCTAGTAAAGATACTTTTGGATTTCTTTTAGGGAGTAAAATATGAAGAAGAATTATTTATGGTTATTGGTTGGTATTTTTTTGATTCCTGGCAATGTATTGGCAACACCTGGATGGCTTAGCAAAGGAAGTATTACAAGTTGTAATGGACAGTATTATGGTTCACATGGAGATGGACATTGGCATATTGCTGAGCAAAGGGATAATCGTTGGTATGCGATTGGAGAGCCATTAGAAGGTAATCCGTGTGGTGGGAATTCTTATGTAGCCCCATCTACCCCAAATAATAGTACTACAAATAATAATAACAATAATTCGAGTTCTTATGGTAATTCAAACAACACAGAATCTTATCAAAATGCTAATAATTCTAGTAGTAATAAATCAAATAGGGTGGTACCAGAATCTCCAATTGTTGAGCAAAAAAGTTCGGATACCTCCTTAAAAGAAATAAAAATAGAAGATAAGTTTATTACGATAAGTGAATCTCTATCCTATAAGACCAAAAAAGAAAAAGTAAAAATAGAAGTGGTCGCTAATGATAGTAAGGCAAATATAGAATATGAAGCAGAAAAAGAATTAGGGATAGGGTTAAATGTATATCCTATAAAGGTGACTGCTGAAAATGGAGATGTTAAGAATTATAATATCAATATTACGAGATTAGCACTTAGTGCTAATAAAGAATTCAAATTATTCTACCATGAAGAAGAATTAACTAAAAATACAGTTAGCAAAACGATAGAGGATATAAATGTAGAAAATGATATTACTAGGATTGCTTTAAAATATAAATTAAGTGATACAAAAGCAAAAATAACCATTACAGGAAATGACAAATTAAAAGTAGGAAATAATAAAATTAAAATAACGATAGTTGCAGAAAATCAATCAAAAGATACTTATACACTTACTGTTCATAGAAATAGCAAAGTAGAAGATATAGTAGAGACACTTCTCTCTTTTATT
>CAJUIY010000053.1 GCA_910586865.1 uncultured Bacilli bacterium | reverse complement strand
TTATATTATAAGTCTTTAATAACTATCTTGTTTTTAATTCATTATTTTGTCCTGATCAATAGATTTAAAATCACTATAATATCTAGCAGATATAGAAGTAAATTTTATTACACAGTAATCAGGGTCTGTTTTTCCTTTTTTATAATACATGATATCTCCCATTTGCCATAATTCATCTTTTATTTCTTGATTCTCTAGTATTTCAACGATTCCTTTTAACATGATTCCACGATAAAGTCTTTTATCACAAAAGTAGAGACAAGCTTTTTTATTCTTTCGAAAAGAAACTACTTTTAAAGAGGAGGTATTAGTTGAAAAATAGATTTCTTTTTCTTGGCCTCAACATCGCCTTTGTATTTGGAAATACCTCTGCATCAATAGAACTAATATAACAAACACTTTGTTTATCTATCATTTTTCTATAAACTTTATACTTTCATCCTATATCTTTTGCTATTTCATATTATGGATATAGTGAGAACAATCTAAGATGATATATTTTCCATTTTGTTTATCCCCCCTTATATAATCAATTATAAAATCTCTCCATAAGCATTCCTTCACCGCCAAGTTCTGCATTTTTATACACTTCCATAAACTTATCAAGTTTATCAAATATTCTATCTTTATTTATATTTAACACCTTATTTCTACATATTTCAGTTATTTTCTATATTCATCTTCTATTTTGATTATTGACAAATGATCATTTATTTACTGTTTTGAGAATGTAAAAGCAATTAAGTTTGCTTGGGATTCGTGTATCACGGATAATAGAAACGGAGGTTTTTATTTTTTACTTATTATTTTATCAACTTTATTTTTAAGAGTTTCACATACATCTTTATCTTCTAGTATATTAATACTAAAAGTTCTAGCACCAGCATGATTTATGGATGCTCCACAATGATAAATATCATTATTATCAATAATAAAATAACGATCATGAAATGAATCACTATATTTAATAGTTAAATTATGGTATTGATTATTATATTTTTTAATATCCATATTCGTAAGTAATCCATTTTGTTTTGTAATCACTATAACATTTACACTTATTTTTTTTATCATATCTAAAATAGTAACATCTGCATAAGCATCGATAATTATTAAATCTTTTTTTGCTTTCCTAAATATTTCACTTATTTTAGAATAGGCATCATAAATTTGACCTTCAAAGAATAGATGATTCCTTTTTTCTTTGAATTTCAATAATGTTTCTTCTAATAAATCTATTCTTTTTGAGTCTTTTAATACTAATTCATTTATATATGTTTGTTCTAATAAAGTTTTAGATACATATCTTTTCATTATTACAAAGGCACGCATAATATCTACACTCACTGAAGATGCAACACTTGTTCTAAGTACACTTGCAAGCATAGCAACACCTTGTTCGGTAAAAACATATGGCATTTTTCTAACACCACCATGACGATTCAATCTTGAAGTTTCAAATTGAAACTTCAAGTTATCATATTCTTTTTTGGTTAATTGAAAATAAAAATCTTCTGGAAAACGCTCAACATTTCTTTTTACCGCTAAATTGATAGTTTTAGTCCCATTAGAACATTCATAAAGTCTTGCTAAATCAGAATCCAACATCACTTGTACACCACGAATTTCATAGATTAAATTTTCAACTTTTTCTCTTTCTTTTGCAATTACATCATTCATTCTTAGTTTTCTCCCCGTGCTTATATTAAATTTCTTAAAGTCTCCGTCGCCTTTTTCATTTCTTTTTCTTTTGACATTATTGTTATTAAAATATTTTATCCCTTAAATAATAAATTTATCAATGAAATTATATAATAGGTTTCTACTATTTACAATCATATAGTTTTTATTCTTCATACAAGATACAAGAAAGAAATTTTTTCTTATTTAGGTTATCTTTTTACTCGCTTCTCAAAGATTCTACTGGATCTTTTTTACTTGCAATTCTAGATGGAATAAGCCCTGCGATTAACGTTAAAATCACACTAATAGCAATCAATACTATAGCTCCAACCATTGGTAATGAACTTAATCCTTTTACTCCTGCTATCTCCTTAATAATGGCATTAATTGGAATATTTAGTAATAAGGTAACGATAATTCCAAGCATACCTGCTACCAGTCCAACAATAAAGGTTTCCGCATTAAAGACACGAGAAACATCTTTTTTACTAGCTCCAATTGCTCTTAATATACCAATCTCTTTTGTTCGCTCTAATACTGAAATATAAGTGATAATTCCAATCATAATACTAGAAACAATTAAAGAAATCGATACAAAACCAATTAAAACATAACTAATCATATCTACAATACTCGTAACGCTAGACATTAACATTCCCACTAAATCATTGTAATTAATTACATTACTATCCTTGCCATCTTTTTTCTGTTTATCATTATAATCTTTTATGATATCTTTTATTTCATCTTTTGCCTTAAAGTCTTTTGCATACATATAAATAGCAGATGGTTTTTCTAAATCAACAGAGCCTAATTCTTCTAACATATCTTCATATGTTTTATTCGATTGCTCTTTGTATTTTGTAATGACATCAGCAAGTTCTTCACTAGATAAACTTTGTAAGTACATTTTTTGTTCCATGCTTAATTTATCCACACTAAATTCTTCGTCATGAAACGAAATACCTGTTAAAATATTAACATCCTTGTTTTCTTTTTGAGCTTTTACTACTTCACTTTCATTTATTTTGTTAATCACGTATTTTTCTAAATCATTGGTATAGAAGATTCCACCAGTAGTAGTACTTGCTACTACTGAATCCTCATTTGGTCTAATAATACCTACTACTTTAATTTCTTCTGCTTCCTCTAACTTTTTCTTTAAATATTCTTCATTTTCTCTTTTATCTATCCAAAGATTATTTTCTTTTTCATAATAATCAGAATTTAAAAGTAACTTAAAATTTAATCCTACTAAATCTTGATAAGAATAAGACTCTTGCTTCGATTCGATTTTTTCTCCATTTTTTACTTTTTCAAACATTTCCTTTAGTTCTTTTTGATCTTTTAATCCTAAAGCATATAAGGTAAAATCACTTATTTCGTTATCTTTATTTACTAACAGAACAACTTCATTATACTCCTTTGGTAAACGACCGGTTACTACTTCATACATACTACTATTAATATCTTCATTATTAAACATTTTCGCAAATACATCACTCATTAAAAATGGATTTTCATGAGCAGAACCCATTCCAATATTGTCTAACACCGTATTCGGATTTACTTGAACAACACCATTCGATAAATCACTCTTATAAAGTTGCAAATGCAAATTATATTCATAGCCAATAGAAGAGGTATACTTTTTTAAGTCTTTATTTTCTTCTACATATTTTTTAAATTGCTCTAAATTATTCGTTTGCACTTGACTACTCATAAGAGATAAAGTATCTACCAACGTATTATTAGAATATACTTTATCCTTTTTATCTTTTTTTCTTTCTTCCTCTTCCTTTTTCATTTTCTCATTTTGATCTTCCATAGCAGAAGTAATATCAATCGATTTTCTTTCAATGGTTAAGGGATAAGAAGTTAAGGTTTCTTCTTGTACTTTGTTAATATAATTTTGAACACCACTAGATAGAGATAGAATAAGAGCAATTCCAATAATACCTATGGAACCTGCAAAAGCGGTAAGTAGAGTTCTTCCTTTTTTTGTCATTAAGTTATTTAATGATAGAGAAAGTGCTGTTTTTAAGTTCATGGAAGTTTTCTTTTCATGCGCTTTCTTTTTCTCTTTATCTAGGGAAGTGTTTACTTTTCCATCATAAGGATTCGTATCATCTATAATTTTGCCATCTTTTAGACGAATAATTCTAGTAGAGTATTCTTCAGCTAACTCTGGATTATGCGTAACCATGATAACTAACTTCTCTTTCGCTACTTCTTTTAGTAGATTCATGATTTGAACCGAAGTTTCTGAATCCAAAGCTCCCGTTGGTTCATCAGCAAGTATAATATCTGGATTATTGATCAAGGCCCTAGCAATCGCAACACGTTGCATTTGACCTCCAGATAGTTGACTTGGTTTTTTGTGAATATGGTCTTTTAATCCTACTTTTTCAAGCACTTCTTTGGCACGTTTTTTTCTTTCGCTTTTCGATATACCTACTAGCGTCAAAGCTAACTCTACATTTGAAATAACAGACTGATGCGGAATTAAGTTATAACTTTGGAAAACGAATCCAACACGATGATTACGATAAGTATCCCAATCTCTATCTTTATACTTTTTTGTACTTGTTTCGTTAATAATCAAATCACCACTAGTATAACTATCTAGCCCACCTATAATATTTAAAAGAGTAGTCTTGCCACTTCCACTTGCTCCTAAGATAGATGCAAATTCATTTTTTCTAAAATTTAGACTAACATTATCTAAGGCTGTTTGCCGATACCCTTCTGTCTCATAAATTTTTGTTATTTTTTTTAATTCTAGCATTTCTTCCTCCCATTATTATTATTATATCTAAATATATGCAAGTAGAAAATACCTTTGCCAATCTTTTTTTCTTTTCCTACAAAATATGTATGAAATTATTTTTTAAGAATTATATTTTTAATTAAAATAGCAGTCTTTTCTACTCCTAAGGTATCCACATTAATAGCGAAATCATAGTTATCGAATTCTCGCCAATTCCTATTGGTATAATATTTATAATGTTTTTCTCTTTGTTTATCAACTTTAGAAATAATAGTAGAAGCATCTTTTTTATCGACTCCATAATACTTTGTTGCTCTTTTTATTTTGTTTTTCATATCACTATACAAGAAAATTTTATAGATATTTTTAGAATCTTTTAAAATGTAGTCTGCACATCTTCCCACAATTACTCCTGATTTTTTTGAAATATCACGAATCACTTTCGATTCCGCAACAAAGATTTCATCATCTTTATTATATTCTGAACTGATGGTACTTTTCTTTTATTCATTATTTTCAATATATTGTTTCGTAAATCCAGACTCTTGAGCAGCTAAACTAATAATTTCTTTATCATAAAAGGGTATTCCTAATTCTTTGGCAAGTAACTTTCCAACATATCTTCCACCAGATGCATATTCTCTATTAATCGTAATGACAAGACCTTTATTTCCATGAATGGATATCTTTTCTAAAGGCGAATTATCTTTTTCTAAACCTCCTAGTTTTTTATATTCTGATAGAAATAAGATAAATACCAGAAGAAAACATAAGAAATCAGCAAGTGGTCCAGCATATAAAATTCCCTTTAAACCAAAGGAATGAGCAAGTATGGAAGCAATGGGAATAAATAGGATAATTTGTCTAATAAAAGTACACGCTGCTGCCTTTTTAGCATTTCCTAACGATTGAATGACAATACTTGTAGTCATTTCAAAGGAGTTAATAAAATTAATCATTAAAAAGGTTCGGAATAACATAATAGAAAATTCAATATATAAAGGATTATCTCCACTACCAAATAGAGAAATCAGTGGAGCTGGAAATAGCAAATAGATTAAGTTAAAAACAATACCAATTGTCAAATTTATAAAATAAATTTTTCTTAAAGCTTCCTTTACTCTTTCCTTGTTTCCTGCACCATAGTTAAAGCCGATAATGGGTTGTGCTCCAATCGCAATTCCCAAAACAGAGGAAATAAATAAATTATTTACTTTTGACATAATTCCATAGGCAGATAACGGAATATCTTCTCCATACTTCGTCATAGCACCATACTTTGTCAATATATTATTCATAAATACAAATAATACTAACACTGTAATTTGTGTAATAAAAGAGGAGGCTCCATAAAGCATCACTTTCCATAGCGAGCGATTAATTTTATAATCCTTTAAAGTTAAGTGAAAATTTTTAAATCTCTTTAAATAGAATAAAGCAATCATAGCCGATATATATTGTCCTATAATAGTAGCAAAAGCACCACCTTCTACTCCCCATTTAAATCCTAAAATAAAGATAGCATCTAAAATTACATTGATAATAGCACCAATGACTAAAAAGAACATGGAGTATTGTGGAGAACCATCTGCTCTTATAATAGAGGATAAAACGGTATAGACAATTAAAGCAGGAGCTCCTATTATAATAATTCTTCCATAATTTAGCGCATACTGATAAACATTAGGAGTACACCCAAATAAATCAATGATTTGTGGAAGAAAAAGAAAGGTTAGAAAAGAAAGAACAATAGAAAATAAGATAGAAGCCGTAATGGTAGAACCTACTGATTGAGAGGCCTCTTCTTTTTTTCCTTCCCCTAATCGTAAACTGATATTAGCCGCACATCCATTTCCCAGCAATCCTGCTACTGCACCATATAAAAGTACCAACGGAAAGATTACATTAGTAGCTCCATTCCCTAATAACCCTACTCCTTGACCGATAAATATTTGATCTACTATATTATAAATCGAATTAATTAACATACTAATCACACATGGAATAGAAA
Organism: uncultured Bacilli bacterium; assembly: GCA_910586865.1. Taxonomy (GTDB): domain Bacteria; phylum Bacillota_I; class Bacilli_A; order RF39; family UBA660; genus UMGS995. The sequence continues at coordinate 3,382 of CAJUIY010000053.1, read as the reverse complement.
ACATCAATAATAATTTCGTTATTTTTTCTTTTCCTAAATCTATTTTTCTCATTTTTATATCACTCCCTCCACAGAAAAACACAACCCTAAAATTTGAGTTGTGCGTTATCATAATTAAAAAAATTATGTTCGTTTCCATCAAATTATTCTATCTCTTTGCACAAGAGAAATTATATCAAAAAAGAAAAAAATTATCAATATATTCTTTCCTTAAAAACTTCCTTTTTATTACTTTAAACCATTACACAATACATTTTCTCAATCGATTATCATCCAGTAATTACTTAATATCAAAACTTTCTGTTTTCAAATCACAATAATATCTCCCACTTGTTGCAGTGAATTTTAAAACACAATAATCTGGATCAGTTACACCTTTTTTATAAAAAATTGTATCTCCATTTTTCCAAATCATATTTTTAGTTTCTTGGTCAGTTATGACTTCCATTTTTCCTTTTAGCATAACACCAATATATTTGATTAATCCTTTGTGATAAAAGTAAATACTTGCATTTGAATTATTCTTATACTGGCTAACCCTCATAGATGAAGTATTTGTAGAAAAGTAAAATTCTTTTAGTTCTATCCTTTTTCTAGGTTTTAGCATTGCTTTTACATTAGGATAATTTTCATCATCAATAGAACATATAAAACTAACTTTTTGTTTATCAATAAATTTCTCAATTTTCTTTAAATCCATAATACCTCATCTCACTTTCAAATTATGATTTGTCTTTCTTCTTAATTATATCAAAGAAAGAGTAAATCTTGAATATAACCTACTCGATGAATTGTAATTTGCTATTTTGTCATTTCTTCATAGTATTCTCTTGTTGGATATTTTGATATATATCTTTTGATTAAATCATCAGTTTTCCATAACTTCCAATCTTGTTCGCTATAATCATTTAAATACCAGATAGCATCATCACAATCTTCTAAATTGTCATATGTATTTCCGTTACATATATTTTCATCATACCAATTGTTAAATTTATCAGTTTCTATATACAATGTTTTTTCAACCACTTTATTTTCGTTCCATTCAAATTTTGAAATATAAATAAGGTTTTCTTCTACTGCATACCACACAATACTATTATCAAGTTCTATGGCTTTCTTTATTGCACAAATTGGATAATACTTTGAAGTTTGAAATTTTATTTCAACCAAGTCATTATTTAATTCTTTTACACTATGTCCAAATCCGTAATAAATGTATGTACCGTATTTATCACGATATTCATTTATACTTTTAACATTGTATAATTTATTAAAGGTAATATATGGGGTTGTTTTTATATAATCATCTAGCTCAACATCACCAAAAGCATTTAAATCTAAAAAAAATTTTTCATAAAATTTTTTTTTACAAATAATTTTATTTGCTACATAGTTTGACATAGTCTCACCCCTACAAATTGCTATCTATTTCACTTTTTTATAAGTGTTCTCACAAGATTTACAAGAGATTTTCATTTCATAATTTGACACTTTTTTCTCTAATATTGTAATTAAAGCTTCTTTATCTTTTGGACAACAAAATCTATTTTTTATAATAACTAACTCAGCACTACGATTTTTCCTAGTTTGCTATCTTCAAAATCTACTATTACACTTCCTTGATTTCCACAATTATATTTATATTTTAATTCTAATCTATCATAAGTTGCATAACATAAATAACCTATATTTTCATTGCACTGATCACAGTACATCAACCCTCTATAATTAATTGCTAGTCTTGTATTTACTAATTCTTTATTATTTTACTACTCTTGCCATAAAATATAGCTCCTTTTCAAATTGACTATCTAAGTTTTGTCAATACCAAATTTATAAAAATATTATACCACGACTAAAATCACGAAAATAGGCATTTTTTTAAAATTTTCGTGTATTATAGTGATATATGTGATAAAATGAATTTGTTAATTTATTTTGAATGTTGTATTCTTTTTGCACATTGTATATAACATTCTTAATATTTTTGTTGAACACGCAGTTAGGCTTTCATAGTAATGTTTGCCTTCTGCTTTTTTTGTTAAATAATAATTATATACTGGATGTTCTGGACATTGGTGACCTAATTTAACTACCATTTGACTTATATTAAATAATATCCATCTTGCATATTTGTTTCCTCTTTTAGAGATAGCTCCATGAACATTAATACTTTTTCCAGATTGTATAATGGTTGGATCTAAACCACAAAAAGCAATTAATTGTTTATGATTATCAAATCTTGTAATATCTCCAAGTTCTCCAAGTAATTCAGTCGTTAATACTTCTCCAATACCATAAAATGAATTAATAATATCAAAATATGGTGACTCTTTTGCTGTCTCAATCATCTTGTTTTTTAACTCATTTATTGTCTTAATGTTTTCTTGTAAAATACTTGCCATATCTGATAAGTTTTTAACATCTGAATGATCTTTGTCTACACCTGGATAAGAATTTAAGGAAATCTCTTTAATCCTATTTGCTAGTCTTTTGTAATAATAATCATGTCTAGAATTTGTTTTGTATAAGTTGTTATATAAAGCATCAATTCTTTTTTCTTTAACAATATAAGCATGAGTAAATGTTTTTATAAAGTTTAATGCTGTTTCTTCATAAATTCTACTGCCTTTGAATATTTCTTCAAACTCTGGAAAACAAATATTAATTAGTCTTTTATATCTATTTTTACAACTAACATTTAATTGTGTTAGATAAAAATATTGCCTTGTCATTGCTTTTAGATTTGCATATAAATCCTTCTTTGATAAATCATGATATTCTACCTCATTAACAAAAAATAACTTGGCTAATCTCATACAATCTTTTGTATCTGTCTTCGTTTTTCTTAAAGTATCATAATTATTTTTAGTAGTTAAACTATTGATTACTAAAGTATTAAAACCATTTTCTTTAAAATATCTTTCTACTGGCAAATGATAGATTCCTGTTGATTCCATAAATATTGTTAAATCTTCTAATTTTAAACTATCAATCTGATTTTTCAATTCATCAAAATCTTTTAAATTATGTTTAATTTCTTTTGGTTCAATTAAAACCTCTCCATACTCTGTAGATAACATTACCATACTTTTTCCTTTAGCAACATCTACACTTAATACTGATTTCATTATTTACTCCTTTCTGAATTTAAGCCTTCTGTTTCCACCATTATTTCATCAAGCTTGTTATATAGATTCTTTGACCTCACTATCTTAAACTAAATTAATAATAGAAATAAAAGTTGAACTGTCAATTTGTTAGATTCTTTGACCTCTGTAATTTGCCGTTCTCACTTAAACTCTTGGTAAATAATTTAACATAAAAAAATAAGATATAAAAATTAAATTATTTACATCTTAAAGTATACTTGTAATTT
>CAJUIY010000052.1 GCA_910586865.1 uncultured Bacilli bacterium | reverse complement strand
TTATATTATAAGTCTTTAATAACCATCTTGTTTTTAATTCATTATTTTGTCCTGATTCTTATAAAACAGAACAAAAAAAAAGAATTATAATGTTCTATAGATTTGCAGTTGAAAATAACTAGTTTTCAGCAAATTGAATTAACTCTTTTTTCGCCACTTTAATTCGTAAAGCTTTATGTAACTAATATAGATAAAAAAGTAATTGTTTTATTTACGTTTTATACGATTTCTTTTTCTATATTGATTAAACTTTTCTATTTCTTCTACTTGTATTGGTATATTTCGATCAATTCCATAACTCTTTAGTGCTTCTTCAAACATACTAAGTGATTGTTTTCCAATTCTCTTACTATCTAACAATAACTTACTATTAATTCCTATCGTATCAAATACATAAATATCGCTATAAGAATCTATCTTTGTAATCTCTTTTACAACAATTAAAAAGTTTACTTTTTTAAATCCTCTCGATGGAATATTTTTATATAAAAAATTTTTCAACTTCATGGTTAGTATAGGATAACATTTCTCAGTATCTAGATACACCCTATCTAATATTTCTATTTTATTATCTAAATATTTTTTCAGTTTTTCTAAATCCTCTAGATTCTTCTTCTCAAAATCCTCATCTATTCTTTTTAAAATATTTTCATATACTTCTTTTGTCATATTAAATTATTCCTTTTACTTATGTACAATAACAGGTGTATGTAATTCTACTTGTTGATAAAGTTTTTTTGCTTTTTGATAGGGTGTATTCACACAACCATGGCTACCATTTTCTTTATAAATATCTCCACCAAACTCATTTCTCCAAGTAGCATCATGAATATAATAAGTCTCAAAAAATTTCAAAACATAATCCGAATGCGATTCATATGTTAATGCTTTCGTAATAGGATCATACCCTCTCATCGTATAATCATAAGCCTTTTGATATACATCAAAAATACCAGTGACTGTTGGTGTAGAATTTTTTCCAGTTACTACATCCGTCGATAATACTTTCTTATTATTTTTATAATATTTCATTTTTTGATCAGATATATCAATTTCAATATATGTTTTTCCTATGTTTTCAAATTGACTCTTAACTTTTTCTGTTTTAATATAACCTTTTACGCCATCATATTTAACAAGTGACCATCCATTTCCCATTCTTTTCAATTCTTTTGCCTTTTGATACACCTTTATTTTTTTTAATACTCTGCTCTCTTTCTTTGGTTTTTCTTTGATGGTCACTTTTCCTTTTTTTAAGCATATATTATGATTTACTTTTTGAGTTTTTAATTTTACTGATTCTTTTTGTTTCGTATTTTCATTTTCCCACTCAACAAGTTTGGCAGTTGTTTCAATCCTTTCACGACTTTTTCCATTCTCACATCCTGTTGTTGTTAAGAAAATAGAATTTACAAGTAAAAGTGCCACTAGTCTTGGATTTTTTATTTTTAATTTCATTTTTCATTTCTCCCCTAATTTCAAATGCTTTCTTATACTATCATAGTAGAGAAAATTTTACAATACTTTTTTATTTTTATTTATTTTGAAGAAGTTGGTATGCTTCGCTTTCTTTTATTAACTTTTTGTGATTTCCTCTAGCCACTAACCTTCCTTTATCGATTACTAAAATATCATCTGCCATTTTCATTAAACTAGGTTTATGCGTTATCATTAATATGGTATGATCCTTTTTTAAATCTTTTAAGATTTTCATTACTTTTTTCGAAGTATTCATATCTAAAGTAGAAGTGACTTCATCAAATAATAAAACTTCGGATTTGGAAAGTAACACTCTAGCAAGAGCCAAAAGTTGTTTTTGCCCACTAGAAATATTTTCGGCATTCTTTTCTAGTTTGGTATGATAGCCATCTTTTAAACTCATAATATAATCGTGAATTCCTACTCTTTTACAATCCTTTATTTGATTTTCTATGTTTTTATCTACTAAACTAAAATTCTCTCGGATACTCATATCAAAGATAAATGGTTTTTGTGTCACAATCGATACATTAGAAGAATAGATATCTTTGCTGTACTCGTTGATATTAACATCATCTAATAAAATACAACCCTTTTCTACTTTATAAAGTCTTAATAGTAATCTAAAAATAGTGGATTTGCCACTACCACTTTTTCCAACAATAGCAGTGAAAGATTTTTCTTTTATCTCAAAATCTATATTTTTTAAGATTTCTTGTTTTTGGTACGTAAAGGAAACTTTTTGAAAAGCTATTTTTCCTTTAATATTATCTTCCTTATAATTTCCAAAAGATAACATATTTTTCGTATGATAATTTAATAATTTATAGACTCTATCTACTCTAGTAGAATTGGTGCATACTTTTTCTATTTTTCCATAAAAGCTTTCAATTCTATCTTCAATGTCTTCATAATAACCAATGACTAATATTAACATAGAGATACTATAACTACCTTCTAGTATTAGCTTGATGGCAATAAAATAGATGATAATTTTGCCTACTCCTAAAAAGATAGGAGAAAAAACATCGGCTCGATCTTGATAAACTCTTTTTTGAAAATAACTTTTCTTCCATGATTTTTTGTATTTTTCTAAATATTTATCTAAATCTTCTTCCATATGGAAAGCTTTTACTTCCTTTGCTCCATCGATTACTTGTCCCATAAGTTCTGCCATATCATCTTGACTTTTTCTCTGTTCATCTAAATAATAATCTCGTAATGATAAGTTTTTATTTAAGTAAAAGAAATAAAAAATTAAAAGAATAAGAGAAAAAATCCCCATATAAATATTAATACTCGAAAGAATAATAAGAGAGAGAATAATATTTGCTAAATAACTCATACAATCAAATAACTGATCTGGTATTTGCATGACTTCTCCTATGTCTTTAAAAGCAGTGTTTACAATAAAAGAAGTTTTAATATTTTTGGTAAAATCTTCATCATAAGTAGTTACTTTTTCCATCACTAGTTGCTGTAATTTATTATGGGTATAGACGGAATTTCTATTATATGCTACATAATTATAATGGTGACATAATACATAGATTAAACTGGATACTAAAAAAAGTAGTACTTGATAAAAGGCAAGTAAATAATTTTTAGATGTTAGAGAATCTATTATCTTAGAAGCAATAAAAGGAAGGGCTAATAAAGTAATACTTCTTAAAAATGCAGATAAGAATAGGTGAAATAGACATTTCTTATTATTGGCTCCTAGTGAGAAATATCTCTTGATAATTTTATAATATCGAATCATGATCAAATACCCCCATCCTACTTGGTGATTTTCTAGATTGTAGTGTCTCATAAATTTCACAAGTTTTTATTAGTTCTTTATGAGTACCTACGGCCTCTATTTTTCCATCATTTAAAACAACGATTAAAGATGCTTCTTTCATTAATTCAGGCTTTTTTGTTGTCATAATAATGGTATGGTCTTTTTTTAGATTCTTAATTAGTCTTGGTACTAATTTTGCTGTATCAGGATCTAAAAAAGTCGTAATATCATCAAATAGTAAAATCTCACAATCGGTAAGAATCGTTCTAGCAATCGATATCATTTGCTTTTGTCCACCTGAGATATTATTTCCATTTTCTCTTAGCACAGTCTGATACCCATTAGGAAGAGTCTCAATAAAATCATGAATTCCTGCTCTTTTACAAGCTTCTATCTGATGATTAATATTCTTATCTACAAAATCTAAATTCTTTCGGATACTCATATTAAATACAAAAGGAGCTTGATTGACGATTCCAATATTTTTAGAATAGATATCACTTGAGAAGTCATTAATAGGGATATCATCTATTGTAATCATTCCTTTCGTTGGTTGATAAATTCTTAATAGAAGATTAAATAAAGAGGTTTTACCACTACCTGGTTCTCCCACTATTGCTACTACTTGATTATGATTAATCTTTAGATTGATATTTTTTAATATTTCTTTTTTATCAATCGTTAGAGATACCCCTCGGAATTCAATTGCTCCATAAATATCATCTTTTAAAACATTTCCAAATAGATAATTATCTTCCTTATAGTTTAAAATATCACTTACTCTTTTTATGGAAGTATGTGTCTCTCTTACCGTTGCGGTAGAATCAATCGTCTCATCTATTACCGTAATTAATTGTTCATGATAAGAAATAATTAAAATTAAAACGCTAATTTCTGTTTTTCCCTTCATTAAAAGTATCATTAAAAGTAAATATAAAATCGTTCTAGTAATATAGATAATTACTTTTACGTCATTATCTCGAATGGTATAATAAGTACGTTTTTGATTATAGTATTTGGTAAATCGATTTTGTATCACATCCAATTTTTTCATTAAGTTTTCAAGCATATGAAAGGTTTTAATTTCTTGGAGTCCATTCACGATTTGAGTAAGTAAATTACTATACTTATCGTCTTGGATTACCACTTTATTATGATATAGATTTACCATTCTATCCGCATTATTTTTTAAAGTAATATAAATAAGTGTAAATAAAATAAAAATGATGGCTAAAAATATATTTTTCGTAAATACCATGACTAGAATCGCAAGTAAATGTAGAAGCCCTGTTATGATTTCTGAAATACGATCATTCATATCACCAATTGCTAATATATCAGAGTTTACTGTATTGATGAGTCTTCCTTTGTTAATATTTCTACTAAAATTGTGTTCTACTCTTTCTAATTTTTTTAACATTCTAGTTTGTAGATTGCCATAGCAAAGATTCATATTAAATCCATAAATTTTATAGTTAATATAAAGAGAAAGATTGTATAATAAATAACAAAGAATAAAAATACACAAAAATAAATATGACATATCTTTATTTTGTAGAGTTAAATATTTTATAATATAAGACGAAATAAGTGGCAACAAAAACCAAAATAATTTATAGAAAAACGCAGATAAAAAGTTTATCCAAAGATAGGATGCCTTAATTTCTGCGATTTTTAAATATTCTTTAATAAAATATAGATACTCTTTTACCATACTTCTTACTCCTCTTTATTACCACTAACTACTTATTCTTTTTATTTCTTTTGATAAACTAAAAGTCCATGATTACTTTTATTAAATTTTACTAATTGATAATTTTTCTTATCTGAAAAATTATTTTTTATTTCTTCTCTTAAATGATATAAATAAGTTAAAACAATTCCATTCTCATTCAAAGGAAATCTTTCTACTAATTGTTCATATTCAGAGAAATCGTGAAAAGAATAATAAATAATACTAGATAAATTTACAAAATCATAAGGTGGTTCTGATATTTCTATATCTTTAATATTACCCACTTGATGGCTTACTTTAACATTTCCTAATCTATCTCTTAGTTTATCGTAATTTTTTCCTTGTAAATATGGATTGGTATTGATAATATGTTTTTCTATTAATGTCTCTCTTGAAAATAGTGGCGAATAATAAATATCTTCTCCTTCAAAGAACAGAAATAAAGAATCCCAAAATTTTCTTGCATCCTCAGATAAATTATCTACTAATTTATCATATAATAAATCATTGAATACTAAATGTTCATTATGTTCTGAAATAAAAAATTCGATATATTCTTCTCTTGTTAAAGAGAAAACAGCTGCTTTTTTTAACTAATAGAAATAAGAAGGCCATCTGCTAATATCACAAGAAATAATTTCCTCACTTCCTTCTAAGATACTATTTAGAATTTGATCAGAAGAAGCCGTTATTGAAAATATTCTTTTTCTATTTTTTAAGTACTTTTGATAATTCATAATTTCTTCATTTGTAAATTTATAAATAAATGAATGATTATGATAAGATTCTTTTTTATGTAAATTATTAAATTTTAAAGATACGATTTGTTGTGCAATTTTAATATCCTCTTTTAACATTTTCATCACCGCCCTTATTATAGTACCATTCTTTAAGAAACGGAAGACTTATTTTTCTTTTGTATCTATATCTTTTCTGTCACACATTCTATCGTATTGTTTATAAAGGTACTGCACTCCATTTTCTAAGCGAAAATAATGAATCACATAAAAAATTAAAAAGGTGATTAATATTATAACAATAAAGAGAAAAGGACGAAAAATAGTCATTAGAAAGACAAATAATAGTAGAAACAAAGCATAAAACAACGTTACTAATAAATGAATGAGTCTTTCGTGTTGAAAGAACTGAATTTTTATTAAGTGTTCTTTCTTTAAATCTTTTCTATTTTTTTCTTTATTATGATCTAAAATATCATCTACCATATGAATATACTCATATAAATAATTCTTCATCCCATTACCCTCTTATCTTATGAATAAATTTGAACAGATAATAATGCCATGAAATAGGTAGCTCAAATTCACCAATTAATTCTTCTACATAACCATTAAACCCTCTTTTGAATTCATAAATACCATAATCCTTTGGTTTTTCATTAATGTTCGCTGGAATACCATAGAAATTATGTTTCGTAAAACCTTGAGAGATACCATACTTTATCATATCCCACTGGATTAAATATTGAGAATTAAAATTCATATACTTCTGGTAGTTACCACTAGATAAGTAAATAATTTCTGGTTGAATCATGATAAACATCGATCCTGATAAAGTGATAACCTCTTTGCCTTCTTCTTTTCTTATTTTTTTTGCCTCTTCTATTTTTTTCTGAATCGAAGTTATCTCATTTTGAAATGAATTTCTTTTCCCATCATTATATTTTGCATCCTTTAGTTTATCTAGTTCCTTCTTTTTATAAGATAACTCTTTTTCCAAATTCTTAATATATTGATCTAAATTAAGTTCGGTTACTACATATTTAATTTGCCCCTTATCATGGAAAAGTTGATACATTTCTTGATAATAGGAAAGTTTTCGAATTGAAAAACTTTTTCTTTCTCCTGTTTCTATCATAATATCTTGAAATCTTTGTAAATCATCATAACCTAATTCTTTAATTTCAATTCCAAATTTAGATGCTTTTCGAATGGTATTCCTGGTATTTGGTTTCATTTCTTTTAAGATTTGGTCTTCTGTTTTTCCTTTTAAATCAAGAGAAAACATCCATCCCACTTGTTCCATATCTTTTATTTGCACTTTGTGAAATCCTAAATCTTCTAAATAAGTAAGAACAATAGAGTTATCTTCCCCACCTTCTACGATATTTCCATCAATATCTCTTTCTTTATAAATGACATAAGGATCAATTCTTAAAAGATAGCCGTGGTGTTCTTTGATATATTTTTTTACATTTTCTGTAAAAAAGCCTAATAATTCTTGGTTTCTAAAATCTAGTAAAAATCCTCTAGGTGCATAAAACTCTTCTTTTCCAAATTTCTTTTTTCTCGATACCATCATCGTAGCGGCCACTATTTTTTTCTTTTCAAGAACTCCTACATAATGTACCTTCCATCCGCTCTTATGTCTTAATTTTCCAATTTCAATAGAAGACAAAAAGGTCTTTAATGGATGATTTTCCCAAAACTTCTTGTATTCCTCTTCTTTTATTATTTTAAATTCCATCTTTTCTCTCTCCTTAAATTACTTCAAGTTCTTCCTCTTCTTCTTTTTTCTGTTTCTCAATCGAATTCTTTTTTTTCTTTTCTGATATTTTTCCCTTTTCAAGCGACTTTCTTTTTGCTTCTACTTTCTCATTTTTTTGCTTCTTTTCGGTTGCTTTTGCATTCGACTTTTTCTTTTTTTGTTCTGGTGCTTTCTTATTCTCCATCCCTTTTGTTTTTGTATTCGTTTTCTTTTTTTCAGGTGCACTTTCTTGATTTTTTTGTTTTATCGTATCTTTATCTGTTTTTTTCTTTTCAGTACTACTATTTTTATTATTCTTACTGTTGATAGACTTATGTATTGTTTTTTTCTTCTTTTGTTTTTTCAAATCTTTTTCGATGATATAATCCACTTCATCTACTAGTTTATCTTTATCAAAAATAGTAAATATTAATAAAATAAATAAAGCAAGGGCTACTAAGAGTAAGGTTAAAACAAAATAATTGAACTCATGTGTTTTTTGCAAGGTAGTATCCAAATAAGTATTGGTTAAATAATCTTCAAAGTTTTCATTCGTTAGAACCACTTCATTCTCAATAGGAACAAAATTGGTAATGTTTTTAATCGCTAATTCCTTAATATTATTATTTATTTCTACTGGGTATCCATATACTTTTATTTTACTAGGAGCAATTTCTCCTCTTTCATAGGTATAATCAATAATATTCTTATACTTTGAATAATCCTCTTTTTTAATAGCCATTAAATAGGTGTGCCACTCTCCTGTTTCTTCTTTTTCCATAACAAAGTGAATTTGTTTGTTTTCTTTTGGAAGTTCAGCGAATGCCTCACTCATCTCAAATATTTCTAAATACGAGTACTGATTTGTTTTTTGTACCTCATTCCAAGGAATGATTTTCTCTTCCTCTTCAAATATTTTAAAAGAAGCAAAACATAATATACAAATAATAAATAGATAAATTAAACATAATAATACTTTTATGAATAATCTTATTTTCTTTTTTTTCTTATACTTACTCATAGATTCACCTTTTCGATTCTTTCACATACTATTTTAACATTAATATCTTAATATTACAAATAGAGATAAAAAAGTAAAAATAGAAACCTTTTTATCTTAAGATACCATATTTCCATATCAAAAGAAAAAGCAGCTTATTACTACTTTCCATTATTTCATTAGACTGTAACCAATTGCTATCATAATAACACCAACAATACAGACAATAATTCCTATTATCATCCCTTTTTTATTCATATTAAATCCCTATACGGTAAGAAGTTCTTGTTCCTTTTCTTTTAAAATCGTATCAATTTTTTTATTGTATTCATTAACTAAATCTTGAATTCTATCTTCTGCACCTTTCACTTCATCTTCTGGTGCTTCCATTTTCTTTGCTTCTTCAATTCCATCGTGTCTGATATTTCGAATGGAAATTTTAGCATCTTCTGCCATCTTCTTTACTTGTTTCGTTAATTCTTTTCTTCGCTCTTCTGTAAGTGCTGGTATTACAATACGAATGGTTTCTCCATCATTATTTGGAGTATACCCTAAATCAGAATCAAAGATAGCTTTTTCAATATCCTTTAGGCATCCTTTGTCAAAAGGCTTAATTAAAAGTTGAGTTGCCTCAGGTACAGAAATCGTTGCTAACTGTTTTAAGGGAGTTGGTGTTCCATAATAAGATACTACTACACCATCTAGGCTAGAAGGATTTGCTCTTCCTGCTCTTACTGTTTTTAACCTATTTTCGTAACTTTCAATTGATTTCTTCATTTTTTGTTCTAAATTATTTATCATCTCATCCATTTTTTATCTCTCCTTACTTATTACTATTATAATACAAGAAATTTAGAAAAGAAAGAAAAAGTAGAAAATTCTCTACTCCATTTGTTCTATTTGTTTTAGATAGTAATTGTGATTATTTTTATCATAATGAAATATATATTTATATTGATTAAAATCTTCCTCATCACTAAAAATATCAAAATCGGATGCTTTCTTATCCTCTAGTTCTTCTTCTCCTTTTTTATTCTCTAAATCATACTTTTTATAAACTTTATCTGCATTTTCATCAACAACAGCAATCGCAATATCTACTTCTAAAGTATCTTCTTTCTTTTGAACACTGATTACTTTATTCTTTATCTTAAAAGAATTAGAGATTTCACAATTCTCTTTTGACTCTAAATGGTAAGTGTTCAATTTTTCGTCAAAAGTAATTTTGTTGCACTTATACTTATCAAAAGAAATATCTTTATTATCTAATACTACTTGATCACCAAATAAAAGTGTTAGAGCATCTTGAAATTCTTCACTCGAAAAATCAACCACAAAAGGATTTTTTGTTGCTTGCATTGCGACTAACATTTGTAAATAATTTTCTTCCATATCTTCTACTACAATCTTTTCTTTGCTATATAAAATCTCATATACATAATCAGCTAAATATGGATAGTGATATCTAGCAATTAAATCTTTCACAAAAAGACTTTCAGGAGATATTACTGTATCAGTAGATTCCTTTTCTATTTTATCCGTTTTTTTATTTTCTACTTGTTTTTTTTCTGCTTTCTCATGGAAGAAAAGTTTCGAACTACCAAATCCAACGATAAAACATAATAACATCAGTATTACTACTACCATAATCCCTTTGTTACTATGATGATTATCATTTAAATTCGCTTCAAAGTCATTTAGCTCCTCTTTTGTTGGTGGTTCTTTTTTTATATCTATTGTTCCTGAAACATCATCTAACTTGTCTTCTGCCACTGCTGATTTTTGCCCTACTTCTGCAATGAAGGTCATACTCATATCTTGTGTTTCTTCTAACTCTTTTTTCTTTTTTCCCATACTTCTCCTCCTATGATTACCATAATGATTATACAATTATTTTATCAAATCTGCAACCTCATTATAAGTAATATTAGAAAGAGTATGTTATATTTATGTTACTTTTTTACTAAAATAATACGTATAACCACCTATATTATTTCCTTGAAGATCTTCGCTATGGGAAGAAGTATGTTCAATATTTGCGCGTCTTTCTGCTTCTTCTAGTACTTCTGCAGCAAAATCTGAATCCATCATTAATACTTCTTGTATTCGGTAATAATATTCTGGATAATCAATTGTACTAATATAACCAGCTTCTGGATTTTCTTCTTTTAATGTTTTGGTGATATCATACATAATCTCCTGTGCTTTATTTTTTATTAGGGCAATCGCAAGAAACTAGGAGTAGTGATTAAATAAGGAGAAAAGTAAGTT
>CAJUIY010000051.1 GCA_910586865.1 uncultured Bacilli bacterium | reverse complement strand
TTACTTTTCTCCTTATTTAATCACTACTCCTAGTTTCTTGCGATTGCCCTATATTTTTTATTCTTCTTTAATAATAGAAAGTTGCATCGTCTCAAAATCATCTTTTCTCGTATTACTAGCATTAAAAGCCATTCCAAGAACAAAGATATAAGATAAAATATAAACCCACATTAATAAAAATAACACGGTAGAAATACTTCCATAAAACAAGTTATAATTGGAAAATGTCCCTGCATAAATCGAATAAATTTTAGTAGCAACAATCCAAAAAAAAGTAGTGAAAAAAGATCCTGTGTTGGTATTTTTGGTTTTTATCTTACGATCTGGTGCAACAGTATACAATAATTTGATATTAAAAAAGATAACCACAATAGTAATGGGAAAACTTAACAACTTATAGCTGTAATAAGCCATATCTAACACTCTTTCATTATGAATATTTGCCATAATCATATGAAAAATAGTATCTCCAAATACAGGTACAATAAATAAAAATAAGAATAAGAATACTAAAATAAAGGTCATCATAATTGCTTTGATTCGTCGAGAAATAATATTACGATTTTTTACTTTATATATCTCATTCGAGGTGATAATCATGGAATGACAACCATTAGAAGCCAAAATAAAGGCTGAGATAAAAAATACAGCAATATTAAAGGTCATTCCTTTTCCTGATGCAAAAGAGACAAGATTTTCAGTAATCGTAAATGGTAAAATGGTATCTAGCATTTGAAAAGTTTTATCAGTTGATACCGATAGATACCCAGCAATCGTACCTACTAGTGCAAGAAGAGGAATAAGAGATACCACCATGAAAAAAGCAAGTTGACCTGGTAACACTCTCATTTCTGGCTTTGATATATATTTTAAAACCTTCTTTAAAAACCCTCGAACTTGCTCAATCATGATATCGACCTCTTATTTATAATCTTCTTTATTCGTAATCATTTCTAATGTAGCTTCATTAATTGCATCATCTAATGTCTTTATTTCATCTTGAATCATACTAAATCCTATTCCTGCCCCAAACTCATGCGGAAGATTCTTTAATTCTTTTGCAAGCTTTTTCACATAAGTAGTAATCTGTCTTTCACTATATCCAACAAGATAAATTAAGAATTCATTACCATCTGTACGAATAATTTCACTATTTTCTAGTTGTGTATTTACTAAAATCCCTGCTGCTTCAATAATTAGTTTATCCCCTTCTTCATGACCATAATTATCATTGACATATTTTACATTGTTTAAGTCTATTACAACAATCGATTGTGGGAATACCTTTGATGCTTCCCATTCTGGCATTTTTGTATTTAAGTAATTACGGTTTTTTAAGGAAGTTAGCATATCTGTATACTTATGTCTATCTGTTATTTTTACTTGCTTTTGTTTCTTTTTATTTTTAAGTAAGAAGTAAATAACGCATAAGATTACTAGTGGTAGGAAGATAATAACTAGTATAATGATATACACTTGTTCAAAACTACTTCCATCTAAAATACTTTCTCCTAAGCTTTCTATACCGCTGTTTCGATAGATATAGTAAGAATTGGTATTAATTGTATAATTTACTAGATTGTAAAATGCTTTGTTACTATCTTTAATCATGAACTTATAATCGTTCATCATCGTATCCATATATAAAATATGATAATCTTTTAATTTTGTATTTTGATATAAATCATAAATATTTCTATCTAAAATAAGTAATCTATTTTTTGCTTTTTTCGATAACTCTTTTATATTAGAATAAGTTTTGATATTTGCTTTTCCATTGTTATTGACATAATTATATAACATGTCATTTCCTAACATCGCTACTTCCTTATTTCGAATACTTTCAAAAGAATTAATAATATAATTGTCTTCCTTCTTACCTAATACAACGTAATCTTCAATAAAGGTGGATAAGGTTGCTTTATAGTTTGAATCTTCTAAGCCATAGTAATCAAAATACATATCTACTTTTTTATTTTTTACCGCTTCTCGTAATTCTTCTAGACTACCATACTTCTGATATTTAAAGTCAATTTTAGCAAGACGTGAAATACGGTCTAAATATACCCCTGCAATTCCTGCTACTCGTTTGTTTACCATTTTTTCATATGGTGTATTTTCCACATATCCATAGGTATACACTTTCGAAACTAAGGATGCTTTTTCTTTGGCTGATAGCTCATTTTGACCTAGATAGTAATTAAAATATTCTTTATCGTATTCATCGATGAACTTTGTATCTTTCCATTTATGAAAATACTTGGTAACAATTGTGTTTAATTTCTCATCATTTGTTAGTGTTAAAACTAATTTTTTTGTCATTTCTGTAAAATAATAATTAATTGAATACTTACTATTATCAATGGTCTTATTCAAATACATAATATTTGGAACAATCACCATATGGATTTCACCTCTATCTAAGGCTTGATACATTTCATCTACTGTTTTATACTTCTTAAAGGAAATATTAGTAGCGGATTTGGTATAGTAACTAATCGTATCAGCATCATTTTCAAAAACACCAAAAGTAATATTTTTCATGTCTTTAATATGATTAATTCTCTCATATTGTTTTCCTACTGCGATATAATAATCTTCAAATAAAAGAAGATCTTTCTCTGTTAATTTCTCATCATTATTTAAAATTCGAAATCGCAATCCATCTGTTGTCGTGTTACTCGCTTTTAAATAGGGAATCTCATTAAATTCTAGACCAATATTTCTTTTAAAATCACCAATAAAGTCATATAAAACGCCTTCCCCATCCATTCCATAGATAGGATAGTCATTCACCACTTCCAAATCAATGGTTTTCGACTTATTATCTTGGACCCATCTTTTTTCAGTTACACTTAAAGAAGTACTTTTATTATTATGATTATAATATCGATAAACAAAGATAAAAGCAACTAACGCAATAAAAATAGGAATAATAATTACTAACTTCTTCTTCATCTAACTCGCCGCCCTATCTTTCGTAAAAGAAAATCCATCTTTATTACTATGTTTATATCCGATAATTGGAAAATCATTTGCTCCATTTTCTTTTTTCACCATTACTTGAAAATCATAAAACTTCTTTTGATCCTCATTAAAGAACTCTAAAACTTTACCAGTTAATGCCTTTGCCGTATCCACTCCAACATCATCATTTAAAGTAATGATGACATTGATGATTTTACCCTGCAAGTGATATTTCACTTTAGAAACACTACTATCTCCTTCTAAAGCCTCCATCATACTCTTTTGTTCACTAGAAGTTACAGCCACTTCTTCTATTCCATTTAATCTATTTCCATAAATTACATTTTTGCTGTTTGAAAAAAACATCTGTTTTATGAAAAAGGAAAAACAGATTACTGCTAATAATAACAGTACCGCAATCACAACAATTATATGATCTTTCATATATTTTACCATATCATCACATCCTAGTATCTATAGTATACACTATCTACCTATTATTTTCAATTATTATTTAATGATTGCCTCACTTTACTGATTACATTTTGTACCACAAAAACAATCCTTTAAACAACCATTTTTTATATTTTCTTTTGTTCTTAAAATTTACAAAAATCCAGAAATTATATATTGTCTATATCCGTATTAGAAATTAGTACTTTCATATTGGATGATAATTCTTTATTTTCTAATAATTCGTTCTTACTAAAATACTTTATATCATCAAATTTTTCTTCCATTAATTCTGGTGTACCATTCTCTATCTTGCATTGATAACAATGATATTTTAATAGATTTCCTTTTTCCTCTGATTCTTTCAATCCTATATATTTTATAATTTGAACTTCTATATTTAGTTCTTCTCTTAACTCTCTAATAACTGCTTGGTCTGGTAATTCCTTTTCTTCTAATTTTCCACCTGGTAATTCCCATTGTTTTGAATCTTTTGTATTTCTATGTATTAATAATATTTTATGATTTTTATCGAATAAAATTGCACCCGCTAATTCCATTTTTTTCACCTTAATATTTCACCTGCTATTTTCATTATCATTTAACTCTTGCATGAGAATCTCATTTACCATTTTAGGATTGGCACTACCTTTTGTTTCTTTCATAATTTGTCCCATTAAATATTTAACCGCACGATCTTTTCCACTTTTATAGTCAGAAACACTCTCAGGATTATCCTCGATTACTTTCTTGACAACACTTTCTAAAACACTAGTATCGGTAATATTAGAAATACCCTTTTCTTTCATAATTTCATCGATTTCTTTCTCACTTTCTAAAATGGTATCTAAAATATCTTTTATATTTTTACTAGTTAAAGTACGATTACTTAATTTATTCACTAAATCAATGAATTTAGAATTTGTTAATTTGGTATCTTTAATAGTTACTTCATTTTTATTTAAATAGAATGAAATATCTCCTAATAAAAGATTCGTTGCGGTTGAAAAATCAATCGAAGTATCTAAAAATTCATTTAGAAAATCACTTAATGGGCGATTAGCAATTATCTTACTAATATTTACTTCCGAAACATTTCTCTCTAAATACCTTTGTCTTCTCTCTTCTGGTAGCATTGGTAGACTTTCTAATGCTTTTTCTATTTCTGCGTCGGTTAAAACAACATAAGGAATATCTGGTTCTGGAAAATATCGATAGTCATTTTTCGTTTCCTTTACTCTCATCAAAACGGTATCTTTTAGTTTATCATCAAAACGTCTTGTTTGTTCGACAAGAGTTTCTCCATCATCTAATATCTTACTCTGTCTTTCGATTTCTTTTTCAATCGCTAATTTTACATTCGAAATCGATCCAATATTTTTAATTTCACATTTTACTCCTAGTGGATCTTCTATCTTTTTACGAAGGGATACATTGGCATCACATCGCATCGAACCTTCTTCCATTTTACAATCACTGATATCTGCATAAAATAATAATTCTTTTAGTTTTTCTAAATATAATTTTGCTTCGGTACTATTTTCAATACAGGGTTTTGTTACAATTTCAATTAAAGGAACTCCTGCTCTATTAAAATCTAATAAAGTGACGCTACCTCTATGAGCACTTTTGCAAGTATCTTCTTCGATATGTATTTCTTCTATTTCTATCTTTTTCTTTTTACCATCCGCTTCAATTTCCACATAACCATCATAACCAATTGGTGTCGTTGCTTGCGTAATTTGATAGTTTTTAGAATTATCTGGATAAAAATAATTTTTACGATCAAAGTGCATTTTTTTTCTAATGTTACAATGAAGTACATGACATGCCCGAATCGCCGTATTTAAAACTTCTTTATTTAAAGTAGGAAGTGTACCTGGATAACCCAAGTCCACGACATTAGTTAGGCTATTTGCCATCATACCATACCCATTTTTCGAACTTGAAAATATTTTTGTATTTGTTTTTAATTCTACATGAACCTCTGTTCCAATCGTTTCCATATAATTAGACATTTGTATCACCCTCATTCGGATTTAAATTTAAGTGAAGTTCTTTTTCAATAAAACTTGCCAACTGATAAATCTTAGCTTCCTCAAAATGATTTCCAATGATTTGCATTCCAATTGGTAAATGATCATTTGAAAAACCAATAGGAAGATTCATTCCTGGAAGTCCAGCCATATTGACAGGGATGGTTAATATATCATCCATAAAAGATTTGACCGCATCATCTAAATCTTTTCCTAAAGAATAAGCTTTCGTTGTAGCAGTTGGTCCGATGATTAAATCATACTCACGAAAAACATTTTGAAAACTATTTTTCATTTCGTTTCTTATTTCTAAAGCTTTATTATAATAAGTAGTTGCATTTTCTCCACTTAATAAATAACTTCCTACCATAATTCTTCTTTTTACTTCATCCCCAAAGCCAAATCTTCTTGATTTGACATACAAATCATTCATATCCTTTGGATTTTCATAACGATAACCATACCGAATACCATCGTATCTAGCAAGATTCGAACTAGCTTCTCCCATGGCAATAATTTGATATAGTGTTACTGCTTGTTCAATATAGTCAATATCTACATAAGAAATGGTACATCCCTGTTTCTCTAAAAAACTAACTACTTTCTGTAAGTTTTCCCTAATTTCGCTATCAATTGCATCGCTTATATAAAACTTGGGAATCGCTAGCTTCATACCATGAATATCTTTTCCAATCAATCTAGTAAAATCTTCTTTTGTTTCCACAGAGGTCAAATCCAAATCACTTTTTCCACAAATACTGTTTAAAACAACTGCATTTTCATAAACGGTTCTTGTCATTGGTCCTACTTGATCAAGGCTAGAAGCAAAAGCAATGACTCCATATCTAGATACTCTACCATAGGTTGGCTTTAATCCCACAATTCCACAAAAACTAGATGGTTGTCGAATCGATCCACCCGTATCGGTACCTAATGCTAATGGTACAATCCTACTACTAACAACTGTTGCGGAACCTCCAGAGGATCCACCTGGTACTAAATTCTGATTCCAAGGATTTTTCGTGGGTCCAAAATACGATGTTTGTGTGGAGGATCCCATCGCAAACTCATCCATATTGGTTTTTCCAATCACAATCATTTGAGCTTCTTTCACTTTTCTTACGACATCAGCATCATAAATCGGTATAAAATTTTCTAACATTTTAGAAGAGGCTGTGGTACGAAGATTTTTTGTTATAATATTATCTTTGATTGCAATAGGTATCCCATAAGTAATACCTTTTATTTCTTCTTTTTCTAATTCTTTAGCTCTTTGTAAAGCTCCTTCTTTATCTAATGTTACAAAGCAATTTAACTCTTTCTTTTCTTCTACTCTTTCAAAAGCTTCCAACACTAAATCCGTAGGAGTGATTTTTCCATTCTTTAATAAATTGTGTATTTCTAATAGTTCTAAATCTAAATATTTACTCATTGATAACCACCGGCACTTCGATATAATTTCCACTTTTTTTTGGTACATTTAGTAATACCTCTTTTGGATCAAGCATTCCTCCTTCTTGATCACTTCTTAATACACAATCCCTACTCCATGGTGCAATTAGCTTTTCATTTTCATTTACATCATCACTATTTGGAAGTTTTATTTCTTTTATTTTATCCACATCATCTAATAATTTTTTTAATTTTATTTGATAACTACTTAATTCTTCTTTACTAATTTCAATTCTTGCAAGCTCTGCAGTATGCAATACTTCTTCTTCTGATAGTTTATCTATCATAGTAATCAGCTCCTTAATACCAGTTTATTATATCATGTATATTTCTAGATGTAAATTAATGAAAATTAACAAATGAAAGTTTCCGCAAATCGATAAGACTATTTGCCTATCAAACTTATCCATAACTTTACAAATTGATGTATATATCATGTGAATAATTTACAAACTATTTACAAATGTTTACAATATAAAATTATTGGATAAAGGTTGAAATATATACTATTTTTTTGTATAATAAATATTAGCTAAAATTAAGAAGGTTGGTGAAATTTTTTTATGGCAAAAGAATTAGATGCATTAGAAGAAGAAAAAGTTCCTAAAAGAAGTAAGGTTCTTTGTACCATATTGGTAATCTTATTTCTAATATCTTTAGGTACTAGTGGATATTTGATTTATAATTTGTTTTTATTAACAGGAATTGAGGATATTATTAGGTATATTGTAATAGGTATTTTGATTCTTGTTGACTTCATATCTCTTATTAAACTAAGAGGAGTCTTAAAAAACAAAGTCTCAAAGAAGAAAAAAAAGAAAAAATCAAAACGAATTGGATTTATTTTATTTTTAATCTTTTATTCTGGAATTTGTTTTGGTATTAGTTTTATAATCTCTTATTTATATGGAACGGTTGATAATATTAATAAAAAATACGTTACTTATTCTTCTAGTTTAATTGTTTTAAAAGAAGACGAAGCTAGTAAGGCTAGTGATATGAAAAATTATAAAATTGGAGTTTTGAAAGACCATAAATCTCCAGAAGGATATATTATTCCCCAAGAAATAATCAAGGAAGATAAACTAAATGATAGCAATGATATTGAGGAATATGACAGTTATATTGAGATGATTACTGACTTATATTCGAAAGATTTAGGAGCTATTTTTGTAGCTACTGATTATGCAAACATTTATAGTAGTATTGCAGGATACGAAAATATCGGAGAAGAAACAAAAATTATTCAATCAAAAGAAAAAAAGATGTTAAAATCAAAAACATCCGAAGAAGAAACAAAATCGAGCGGTAAGAATGTAACAGAACCATTTACCATTCTATTAATGGGAATTGATTCAACAGATGAGGTTTTAACCAAGAATGCGGTTGCCAATGGTGATTCTTTAATATTAATTACATTCAACCCAAAAACATTAAATGCCACTATGTTATCGATTCCTAGAGACAGTTATGTACCGATTTCTTGTTGGCCAGGAAAAGATGAAAACAAAATTACTCATGCAGCTGCTTATGGTAATGATTGTATAATTAATACTATTGAAGATTTCTTTGATGTTGATATTGATTATTATGCAAAAATCAACTTTAAAGGCCTTGTTAATTTAGTAAATGCTTTAGGTGGTATTGATGTCGAAGTACCACAAGACTTATGTACGGATGATTCTAGTCGTGGACAACAAGTTTGTATTAAAGAAGGATTCCAACATTTAGATGGGGAAGGAGCATTAGTTCTTTCTAGAAATAGAAAACAATTAGTTAATGGTGACTTTGGAAGAGGTCAAAATCAACAATTAGTCATTCAAGCAATGCTAACGAAAATTAAAGACTTAAAAAGTGTGAAACAATTTACCTCTGTTATGAATACGGTAGCGAATAGTATCGATACGAATCTAACAACAAAACAAATCTTATCGTTCTATAGTATCGCAAAAGATATTTTAAAAACGTTAAGTACTGATAAATCAAATATCATTAATATCCAACAATTATATTTACAAGGACAAAGTGCCATGATATATGACAAAAGAATGCGTATGACTTTATATAATTATGTTCCAAATACTTATAGCCGTGATGATATTACAGAAGCGATGAAAGCAAATCTAGAGTTAATCAAGCATAAAGATTCCAGAAGTTTTACTTTCTCAATTAACGAACCATATGAGAAAAAAATAATTGGTGAAGGACCTTACAAGTCAACTTATGTGGCTTCAAAATATCCAAAGGCACCAGATACCGATAAAGAACAAAATGATAAAAAGAATACTACCACCACCACAAAACCAAATATCAATAGTTATGATGAAGAAAATCAAGATGATGATGATGATAATGGTGATGACGATGATAGCAAGAATAATAGTACTGTTACCAAACCAGATAACAAACCTACTGTAGATCCTGAAGAACCTAAAAATCCAGATAAGGGAGAGGAAAAGCCTACACCTGGTACTGGTGGAAACCAAGAGGGTTCTAATCCAGATAGTAGCGGAACAACAACACCAGCTAGTTAAAAAAAAGCATATAGCTCAAAGCTATATGTTTTTTATTCTGTAATACCAACGTATTTACTATCACCAAGTCCTAATATTAAGATAAATATCGTATTTAAAAAGATTAATCCTAACGCAAAACCAGTTCCTTTATCAAAAGCTTTGGCAAGTCGTAAATTTAACATAATAGATAAAACAAATACGGCAAAAATATTTACGATAGGTACTATAAATAATAATATCAGCCATGGACTTAAGTTAACAACTTGAAACAATACTACTACATTATAAATTGGTATTAGCGATGCCCAACCTGGTTTTCCAGCTTTTGTGAATATTTTCCACATAGCAATAATAGTTAAAACCCCAATAATAGTACCTATAATTGCTATTGTCATGAAAAATCCTGATAAAACAGCAAATATCGCTGTCTGGTCCACATCATAATAACTATACACTTCTACTCCTCCTTTCTTTTACTATATAATATACAATGATAACTGTCAATATTATAATTCATCGTCATCGTCTTCTAATCCCCCCCTCTTCACTCGCTCTAACTTTTTCCACCCAGAAGAAAAGACACCAGGTTCAATTACGATACGATTAATTAATTCTTCCATTAATTTGTTTTGTTCTGTTGCAATATTAAAGTGAGCATATATTTTTACTTTTCCCTGCTCTAAGGTAGTGTTCTCTAAGTTTGTTAATGTGAAATACTCATCATTGGCACTTTGACTGATTAACGTTCTAATAATAAACTCTTTTTCCTCATCGCAAACAATTTTAAGACGATAACATTCAAATTTTGGCTTTTTATAAGGAACATTCAACTTTTGCGTTATAAATCTTAAAATGATGTTGGCAAACAAGATAAATAAGGTACCAATAGTAGCTTCTAGTGTTAATCCTGCTGCACAGAGTGTCCCAATAGCGGCATTACACCAAAGGGTTGCTGCTGTATTTAATCCCTTAATATTCGCTTTATCTTTTAAAATAACACCTGCACCCAAGAAACCAATACCAGATACAACTTGTGCTGCTATTCTAGAAATGTCATTTGCATTTGTTTGAATAGAAAAACTAACAAACAAGAATGATCCAATAGAGACTAAGACATTCGTCCGCAATCCAATGGCTCTTCTCCTCCACTGTCTTTCTAATCCTATTAAAAAGCTTAATATAAAACTAATGCTAATTCGAATTAAAAATTGTTCATATGTCATTTATATTCTCCTTTCAAAAATAAAAGAGTATATCAAAATATATTCTCTTATTATTTTTTTATTCTTATTTTGGGATTTCTAGATTCTACAGAATCCCAATCTTTACTAGAATGACAAAATTCTAATAGCCCAGATGCATTTAACAAAGAAACAGCCTTTTCCACTTTAAAATAGAATTCTGTCCATCTCTCTCCATTGTTTTCATATGCTAAATCATAATAACCTTGCTTCTTCATCAATCGGTCTTAAAATTGAGCCTATAAAAGCTATTACTGGCTGATAATAAGTAATTTGATTTTTGTTATACGCAAATTTATTTAGCTTTCCTCGACCAACTAAGTTATTAGGTCTTTCATAGGCATCTTTTTCCTTACAAACGCATTGGTCCCACAAGAATTCAACCATTTTTTCTAAGTCTTCCGTTTTCTCTACATTATCCAACTTACTTCCATCTCCCCTAAAAGTAGTCAAATTATATCACAAATACAACAAAAAGTCAATGTGTTTATACTTTATAGAGAAAAGGATATGATTAATTTATGATAATGTCTTAAGTATTAACTTTAGAAAATGTCTCGAAA
>CAJUIY010000050.1 GCA_910586865.1 uncultured Bacilli bacterium | reverse complement strand
TATTTTGCAATTTTTATAATTTATGCTTATAATATAGTTACGCAAGAAGTCTAATAGACTTTTTCTATGTAAAAGATCCCATAAAAATAAAAAACAAAAGATAAGTGAATTGATATAGTCGTGGTTAATGGTACTATCATATTATGAAGGGAATGAAAAATATATGGAAGATAAGGCCAATTTTATTAGAAATATAAAAAAGACTTGGATATATCTAAAGGATTGTAAAGCAAATTTAATTGGCTATGCATCAGTTAGTATTATAGAAGCTATTATTAGTGCTATTTTACCATTGATTTCCGCTAATGTTATTTTAAATATTACAAATGGTATTATAAAACAGTTAATATTATCAGCAATTGCAGTACTAGTTATTGAATTTGTATTATATATTATATATTATTTTAAAGGATTTTTATATCAAAAAATTTACCAAAAAACATTGGTTAATTTACAAGTAGCAGTAGCAAGAGAAACTTTGAAACTAGAAATAAGAGAAATTGATAAAGTGTCATCAGGTGTATTTATTGATCGTTTAAATAAAGATACACAAGATATTTCAGCTATGTTTATGGAATATACTTATTGGACTTCTTATGTCATCTCTAATATTGGTGTTTTAGTTGCTATTTTGATATTAAATAAATATTTATTTATCTATGCAGTTATTACTTCTATTTGTATTTTTGTTATTAATAAAAAAAGATTAAGTAAACAATATGCTATACAAGAAAATGTAAAAAAAATACAAGAAAAGAAGACAGGTTTAACGGGAGAACTTGTTAGAGGTATTAGAGATATTAAGGTCTTAAATGCTTCTCATTCTATTTTGAAACAAACTACAAGTAAGATTGTAGAAGCCTCTAATGAAGAAATAAGAATGCTTAATATTCAAAGAATCTACAATTATTTAGAAAATAATGTAAGAATGATATGTGATTTTGTTTTTATCATATTTGGATGTTTATTATATGATAAGAATTTATTAACAATTCCTACTTTTGTAATTATATACAATTATCAAACAGAAATAAAAAATCTATTGTTAGGCGTTGTTCAATTATTGGAATATAATAAAAAGTTTGTAGTAGCCTCTAATAGAATTTATGAAGTAATTGATGATAAGAAATTTAAAAAAGAAAAATTTGGATTAGTAAGTATAAAAAACCTATCTGGAAGTATCAAATTTAAGCATGTAAAATTCGGTTATCATGAGGATAATAATGTGATAGATGGGATGGATTTTGAAATCCAGCCAAATGAAAAAGTTGCTTTTGTAGGGAAAAGTGGTGCTGGAAAGACTACTATATTTAGTTTAATAACTAGATTATATTCTATTAATGATGGAGAAATATTATTAGATGGATATAATATAAATGATTTGGATGGGGATTCTATAAGAAATAATATGTCTATTATTACTCAAAATCCATATATTTTTAATTTTTCTATTAAAGATAATTTACTATTAGCAAAAGAAGATGCTACTATGGAAGATATTAGAAATGCATGTAAAATTGCTTGCATTGATGATTTTATCATGTCTTTGAAAAATCAATATGAGACAATCATCGGTGAGAATGGTGTTATTTTATCTGGAGGGCAAAAGCAAAGATTAGCAATTGCTAGAGCGTTGTTGATGAAAACAGAGATTATTTTGTTTGATGAAGCAACATCCGCCTTAGATAATGAAACGCAAAGCGAAATTCAAAGGGCAATTGAAAATTTAAAAGGAGAATATACAATCCTAATTGTTGCACATAGACTATCAACTGTAGTCGATAGTGATAAAATATTTGTTGTAAATGATGGAAAAGTAATTAGTAGTGGCTCTCATAAGAATTTATTAAAAAAATGCAAATTTTATAAAAATTTATATGAAAAAGATTTAAGTATATAATAACATGGATAATAGAAAAGAAAGTGTTATTTCCATTAACTTCCAACATAAAAAAGGCCATAAAAAGATAGTCTTCTAAATTTTATGCTATAATAACTTGGACTAAGCGAATTTTAAAAGAAATTTAGGATGGAGTGAATAAAATGGCAAAAAAAGTAGAATTGTTATCAAATTTAGATAAAATTCATACCACTGATTTAGGTGTTGTTCGTATAAAAAAGAATCTCTGTTTAGATACTAACGATGTTGTAAAATATTGTATTTCTAAAATTTTAGATAAGAATTGTCTCATCTATCAAGAAGGAAAAAATTGGTATTGTGAGATGGATTCCATTAAGATTACTATTAATGCTAGTAGTTATACGATTATTACTGCTCATAAAGTAAATCATAATAAGAGTAAGAAAATAGAGCAAAAGCTATCTATCAGAAAAGAAAAATGTCCAAAAAATCATCGGTGTAAAGCAGTTCCTATTTGCCCAGTTAATGCCTTATCTCAAAAAGAGAAAGAGGTACCTGAAGTGGACGAGACAAAATGTATTGCTTGTGGCAAATGTATGGTACTTTGTCCTAAAAAAGTCTTTGTTATTGAAAAAATGAACTGTTAGAATTATCTTTTTATAAGAATCTTTTCTAGTCGATATTTCGTATACAAAAAGGGTGAGAAAAATGAAAAAAATATTAATCGTAGAAGATGATAGTAGTACTCATCATATTTTACAAGAATTATTAAAAGCAAATGGTTATCTTACTTATCATGCTTATTCGGGGACCGAAGCGTTATTGTTACTAGAAAAAGAATCCTATGATTTAATCTTACTTGATCTTATGTTACCGGGAATGAGTGGAGAAGAGATGATTACTAAAATAAAAGATATTCCTATGATTGTCTTAAGTGCAAAAGCAAGTAGCGATGATAAAGTAAACTGTTTATTAAAAGGAGCAAGTGACTATATCACAAAACCTTTTGATAGTAAGGAGTTACTAGCAAGAATCGAAGTTCAATTAAGAAAAAACGCAAAATTTCGTTTACCTGAGAAATTACGATACAAAGAATTAGAATTGGAAAATGATCATCATACTCTTTTGGTTTCTAAGGAAAAAATTATTCTTACGAAAACCGAATACGCCATCATCAAACAACTATTATTAAATCCTACTCAAGTAATTACTAAAAATAAATTATTAGATTGGATACGAATGGATACCGAAGATTGTGATGAAGCCTCTTTAAGAGTACATATCAGTAATATTAGGAGAAAGATTCGAAAGCACACTAATGTGGAGTATATCGAATCCATTTGGGGAATTGGTTTTAAAATAAAAGAGTAAATTTTAACAAAATCTTAACAAATTCTTAACCATTTTCTTAACACTTTTCTATTAAAATGGATGTTAGAAAGGAGAGAGATTATGGAAATCGTTTTAGAAACGAATCAGCTTGAAAAGAAATATAAAAATTTTAAAGCCTTAAATGATGTCAATATTCATATTGAAAAGGGTGCGATATATGGTCTAATTGGACGAAATGGAGCAGGCAAAACGACATTAATTCGAATTATTTGTGGATTACAAGAACCAACAAATGGTACTTATACGATTTATGGAAAAGATAGTCCTAGTGATATCTTAAAGGTTAGAAAGAGAATGGGAGCCATCATTGAGACGCCTTCTATTTACAAAGAAATGAGTGCCAAAGATAATTTAATAGAACAATATAAATTGGTTGGAATGCCAAATCTTGATGACATAGACGAATTATTAAAATTAGTAGGACTCGAAGATACTGGAAAGAAAAAGGCAAAGAATTTTTCTTTAGGAATGAAACAAAGACTAGGAATTGCGATAAGTCTTGCCAGTAATCCTGATTTCTTAATTTTAGATGAGCCAATCAATGGTTTAGATCCACAGGGAATCATTGAAATGAGAGAGTTAATTTTAAAACTGAATAAAGAAAAAAGAATCACCATCTTAATATCTAGTCATTATTTAGATGAATTATCGAAAATAGCTACTCACTATGGATTTTTGGATCATGGAACGATTATCAAAGAAATCACGAGTTTCGATTTGATGAAAAAAATGAAACATAAAATAAAGTTAAAAGTAAAGAACCAAAAAGAGTTCGTAAAGTATTTTGAAGAAAACCAAATTTCTTATGAAGTAATCGATTCGAAAACCATTCATGTTTATGGAAAATACAATTTGTCTCAATTGATTATGGACTTATCGAAGAAGAATTTAGTTGCAGAAGAAGTTCATGAACAAGAAGAGTCATTGGAGAACTACTACATGAATTTAATTGGAGGTAGTAAGAATGATTAAGTTATTCGATGCTAGTTTTACAAGATTACGAAAAAATCGATTATTTTGGATACTTTCTCTATTTAGTATTGCTCTTGCTTTCTTTATGATTTATACGAGATATTGGGATATGAAAACGTATCATGATTCAATAGAAGTGGAACAACTCATGTTGAATTATTCTACTATGATAGGAATTGTTATCGCTATTTTTGCTAGTTTATTTTTAGGAGTAGAATATTCGGATGGAACTATCAGAAATAAAATTATAATTGGTCATAAAAGAATGCATATTTACTTATCTAATTTGATCGTGGTAACTATTACTAGCTTGTTTTCCTATCTTTTATTTTTAGGAGTCGTTGCTTGTATTGGAATACCACTATTCGGTAGTATTACTATAGAATTTAAAGAATTGCTCATGTTATTAGGTTGTATCTTTGTAACTACGATTGCATATTCTAGTATTTTTACCTTTATCGCAATGATTATTTCAAATAAAACCATAACAGCGATAACTTCCATCTTGTTAGCCTTTTTCTTGATGATGGTGGCCTTAACTTGTTTTAATATTTTAGAAGCTCCAAAAACGATACAAGAAGCATCCATGGTAGATGGTGAGACGAAAATAAAAGCAGTACCAAATCCGAAATATCCAAGTAAAGAAAAGAGAAAGCTATGCAAAACTTTGCTTGATGTGAATCCAGCGGGTCAAATGTTTCAAATAGCGGGAAGAGCGACACCAAATCTAAGTGTTTTTCCACTTTACTCTTTAGGAATCATAGTGATATTTACTGGTGTAGGACTCGTTTTCTTCCAAAAAAAAGAATTAAAATAAGAAGGTGATGATGATGAATATTTGGTTTTCTTTCTTTTTACTTACCTGTGGTATTTCTATATTCTTAATCATGAAAATAAGAATCATGAAAAGAGAACTAAAAAGTATCTGTCAAATATTACCAGAAGTGATTGATACGGATACCAATTGTCTAATTACGCTAAATACAAAGGACAAAGAGTTAAAAAGACTCGCTACTACATTAAATGAAAACTTAAAAAAATTACGAAAGTTAGAAATCGAATATAGACAAGGAAACCAAGAATTAAAATCATCAATTACTAACATTTCACATGATTTAAGAACACCTCTTACTGCCATAAGGGGTTATCTTGATTTATTAGAAGATAAGAATTTAAATAGGAAGCAACATAAATATTTAAAGACAATGGATCAGAAAGTCAAAGAATTAATTTTTCTTTCGGAACAGTTATTTGATTTTTCAAAGGGAATGGATACGTTTCAAAGTCTGGAAAAAAAGGAAGTCGTTTTAAATGACTTGTTAGAAGATGTGGTAGCTAGTTTTTATGGGTTATTTTTAAAATATCATATCACACCAACGATTGATATTTGCAAGGTGAAAGTAAAAAGATTCTTAAATGAAGGTCTAGTAAAAAGAGTATTTGAAAATATCATCTCGAATGGAATAAAATATGGGGAAGATGACTTTAGGATAAAGTTGGATCAAGAAGGTGTGATAGAGTTTTCAAATAGAACCTCTATTCTAGATAAAGTAAGTCTAGAAAAATTATTTGATCGATACTATACCGTAGAAAATGCTGAAAAAGCAAATGGAATAGGTTTATCTATTGCCAAACAATTTGTAGAGTTAATGAATGGAGAAATAAAGGCAGTTTATCAGGATGGTTTTTTCATAATCCGAATAAATTTTTAAGGAAAGTAGAAAAAGCCATAGATGATTACCGTATTTTTGAAATGTGTTACTTATATCAAACAGAAACGAAAAGATATGGAAGTAGTTTCTATTTATAATTTATCAAAATCGATAGAAGAGTATGATTGTATTATCATAGGAAGTCCTATTCGAATGGGATTACTAGATAAGAAGATAAAAGATTTTATATTAAGAAATAAGGAATGCCTAAAAAGAAAGAGAACGGCTTATTTTATTTATTGTTGTTTTCAAGAAAATTTTAAAACTTATTTTGAACAAAATATTCCGAAAGATTTATTAGAAGATGCGATTGCTCTTGAATCCTTTGGTGGGGAATTGGATTTCAAAAAGCAAAAAGGTTTTGATAAGCTTATGACGAAAATGGTAAGTAAAATGATTAAAAAAAATAACAAAGCAAAAATACTTACAGAGAATATAGAGTCGTTTTTAGAAAAAATAAAGGATGATAAAATATCTTCATAATAAAATTTTTATGGAGAAGCAGAACAATAAGCTTAGGAACTGGCTAAATAAGATTTTGTGGTAAAAAGAAAAAATAGAAAAAGATAATAAGAAAAGGAGTACCATTGAGAAATCCGTTCAAACTATTCGTACTTTCGAACTTTAAATAGAGGACTTGTCAAAAGTCCTTTTTTATGTTATTATGAATATGTCAAGGAAACTTGCATAAAATAAAAAAGGGAACATTCAGTTTCGCTAAGTTGAGTGTCTACCCAATTTAGATTAGTTAGGCACTTATTCTAAGAATGAGTGTCATTTTTTTATAACTACTATCATAATGATAAGGAGAAATAAAATGATAGCAATGAGCTTTAAAACTTTTATTACGAAAGTCTTAGTTTTCATTTTATCAAACCTCCTCTCTATAAAAGATTAGAGGTAGACACTCAACGACTGATATTCCCTAAACTGATTTATACTATATGTTAGTTATTTTAACAAGTAGCATAATAAAATTATCAGGACAAAATAATGAATTAAAAAACAAGATAGATTAAACTAATAATTCATTAGTTGAAAAAACAGATGAAATGCGTCAAAAGTTTACAGGAGCATATTTTGTAATACAAGAACTAATGCAATTATTTTTATATATACCAGTTTCTAACTATTTTATAAAAGATAGTATTAATTAATGTGATAGTGTTAGTAGTATACAAAAAGTTTTAAGAAAAATACCACATGAAAGGTCAGGTTGTAGATTATGGAATTAATTGAAATTGTTGATGAAAAAGGAGAATTCACAGGCAAAGTAATAGATAAAGACGAAGTCCATAAGAAAAATTTACTACATAATGAAGTAGGGTGTTTTCTTATCAATGATAAAGGACAAACTCTTCTTCAAAAAAGAAGTGGAAAGAAAAAGTTTTCTCCTAATAAATGGAGACCTTGTGCTGGACACGTAAAAGCTTATGAAAGTTTAGAAGAAGCGATGATAAGAGAATTAAAGGAAGAGTTAGGCATCTTATTTTCACAAGAGGAATTAAAAATTCTAGAAAGGAAGAAGATAGAGATATTTCCTAAAAATTCTCACGTTACGTATTTTTATTATCTAAGGACAAATTTAGAAGAAAATCAGTTTACCATTCAAAAAGAAGAATTAGATGAAATAAAATGGTTTCCTTTCAAAGAAGGGCTAGATGCTATCTTATTAAACGAAGATTCCTACTATAAAGAAAAATATACAAAGTTGTTTGAGAAGCTAGAAAGAGTTTTGAAAGAGGAAAGTGAGGAAAATATATGAGTAGCAAGGAAAAATTATTGGAAGATGTCTTAAAAATAGCAAAAGAGAATGTGGCAATGCCTGAAATCTTAGATTTCTCACTAAAAACAGGAGAAGAATTAGCTGGTTTTTATCAGGTAGATCAGAAAATCGTTGCTATTTCGATATGCCTTATGGATATAAAACTACAAGAAGCGAAACAAAAAGGAAATATTGGAGAACATACAGCTATGGCAGTAGAATTTGCGAAGGAATTTTTAAAAGAGTATGATTTGACAGCAGAAGAGGTAGATAAAATAATTAACGGAATAGAAGCACATCATGATAAAGTGCCATTCCGCTATAAAGAAGCAGAAGTGGTATCCAATGCCGATTGTTATATTTTTATTCATCCACGAGGAGTTTTGCAGTATCTAAACTTGCTTGCTAGAAGAGGAGAAGATATCCAAGCTCAAGTAGAACAGTTAAAATTAAAATTAGAGGAAAAATATAAACTTCTTACTCTTGATAAAGCAAAAGAGGAATTAGAAGGATACTATCAAATGTTTCAAAAGATATACAATACCGTCATAAATGATGTATAATAAAAAAGAGGTGAATGTTATGGATTATGATAGGAATAAATTACCAGATTTTTATTCGGTTAGAAATTATGAACAAGTAGACTATTCTTTAGAGGGATTAGAGGGAAAAAAGTGTTATGCTTTCTTTGATAATGGTTTTACTTCTAATATTATTGAGCCTAATAAAAGAGATATTAAATTCATTTGGGATGGGTTTCTACTTTTTGTAGATCAAGATGTTACGTTAGATGATATTAGAAACGGTGTTGATTTATGGGATGCCAGAATGGTTGCTTTACAAAGAACCAATCTATTAGGAAAGAAATTTAATGATGAAGAAGTAAGGAATTATATACTAAATCAATTAAATGAGAAGAATATTCCTGTTGAGATAATGAAAGATAAACAAGAAGTGAATGGGTATCCATCTAGTTGTGATTTATGGTCAACAAGGGATGAAGCCGTGTTAATGGATGCAGTGGATTGCACTGGAATGGGAGATGCTTACTATTTTAGAAGCTCTGATTTCAATTATCGAATTAGTTTTCCAACTAGTCATTTGCCAGATTTCTATTATAAACATCAGGGTGCCCTAGTATTACGAGGAGAAAATTCAACCGCTATTTCTAGATTAATATTAAATGACAATAATTTACAAAATCATTTAGAATGTGTCATTGGAGAAGATAAATTATATTCATTATTAGAAGGTAAAAACTTACCTGGTACTTCTATAGAAAATGTAAAAAAAGGAACTATAAAGTAGTAGTTAATTACTGATTTTATTCATAAGAGATTGAAATAAAAAGTAGGGGATAAATTGAAAACAGATTTAATAAAGATTCCTAATGTTGGAAAAAATACCAAAGAAGATTTAATAAAAATTGGAATTACTTGTGTAGAGGATTTAGTAGGAAAAGATCCAGAACAACTTTATTTAAAGGATTGTGAGGTAAAAAAATATCAAGAAGACCGATGTCAACTCTATGTATTTCGTATGGCTGTTTACTATGCAGAACATACTTCTCATGATACAGAAAAATTAAATTGGTGGTATTGGAAAGATAAAAAATATTCAAATAAAGATTTATAAAAAATTACTATGGAAATTTAGTAATTTTTTTGTGGAGAAAAAATACGATATTTATAATTGTTACTTTTTAAAATAATTCATAGGATACTTTGAAAGGAGTGAAAATCATGAATTGTGAAGAAAATTTTGGAAGTTGTAATAGACCAAAAGATGAAATTTGTATGCCAAAATGTGTTTTTTGCTTAGGACCAACAGGGCCGACAGGTCCAACGGGACCAGCAGGTGGAGCAACATGGCCAACAGGAGCAACGGGAGCAACGGGACCAACAGGGCCAGCGGGAGCAACAGGACCAATCGGGCCAACAGGAAGTAATGCCAATTCTACTAGTAGGAACGACGGGAGTGAATATTAATGCAGGAGGACAAACAGTTGCTCAAGGGACTATTTTAAGAAGTGAATATGGTATGGTGGTAGTAGTAGGAAATAATAATAGTAATCCAGCTTTTGTATCATTATGTAAGGCGGAGATTATTAATAAGTAAAGAAGAATTATTTTTGAAAAATATAGGTATAAATCTTACTTATATTTTTTTGATTTTCTAAAAAGGCATTGTTTCAGAAATAGTGAAAATACCATAATAAATATACTTTTGTAGAATCTATCTATAATGGATATTTATATAAAAAAGAAAAAGAGTTCTTTGACGAGGACTCTTGTATTGTCATTTTTATCTTATTTATACCTTGTCCTTTGGCATAATATCTATACAACGATTTTTTACTTTTTTGGATGAAAAGGAGTATAAACTAATTGTACTCCACCTTTATCACAATAGGCTTCAGTGGTTAATGATCCATCTGCATTTAATGAGTACTGATTT
This sequence comes from uncultured Bacilli bacterium, assembly GCA_910586865.1. Taxonomy (GTDB): domain Bacteria; phylum Bacillota_I; class Bacilli_A; order RF39; family UBA660; genus UMGS995. The sequence goes on along the minus strand of CAJUIY010000050.1, from coordinate 1,673 downwards.
ACAAGATTATATTTTTTGACAACAAAACCTAATTTTGTAAAAGTTTCATAGTCTTCCATATTATCAATTTCTATTTCTTTCTCATCTTTTGCTAAGCTAATAGACCGAATACATCTTAATTCGGATGTTTCATAATAGGAGGTAGTAGGTCTATTAGAATCTACCTCTGTATAAATAGGAGTGTCTTCTTCTTTTAAATTAACAATATCACCAATACTTATTATATTTTCGTATTTATTTTCTTCCTCTCTAGAGATATTTAACGTTTTTTGAATCTTTTCTAGTCCTTTACACATTTTCAAATAATCTAAAAATTCATCATATTTTCTAAATGGTTTCACTATTTCATTTGTATTAACGTCGATAAATTGTTGGGAAGAATCCCTACAATAAGTAACGGAACCAATGGTATTTGCCTCAGCACCCGGTCCTAAATTCTCTTTAAACCACAAATAGGTTATATTAGAAAGTTCATCAAAAGCAGAAATATCCCTACATTCTAAATCATTAAAACTAATCCAGGTACCATTAGGTAATGAAAAATGAGTATTTTTTGTAATATCCATATATCCAAAATCACAATGAAACTGTTTATTATTCGTTCTAATTTTTACATTTCCTAGTTCCCCATTTATGATATCTTGACCTTCTTTTTTGTAATAAGTTTTTATATCAAGTTCTTGAATGCTTTTATTTAATATTAAATCTAAATGAAGTGGTTCTTTAAAGTTTTCATCTTCTATATAAATATATTTTGCCTCTAGTTTACTTAATAAATCAAATTCTTCTGTTGTCATCCCATTATAATCTGGACTATTTATCTCCGTAATAGTGAATTGTTCTATATTCATATTGTTTTCTACTAAATATTCTAACAATGATTTTAAATTTCTCTTTTTCTTACCATCTTCTGTCCAATAAATTTTAGTTTTACTGATATCCTGTTCTAAAAGTAAAGATTTTACAACTTTTAAAGGGGTATTAAAGAATTGTAACATTTCGGCATTGATACCCTTCAAGTTTCCTGTACAATTACAAAGAGAAATCTCTTCTAACTTTAAAAGATTATTTTTCGTCAAATTTATATTTCCTGAACAAGTATCTAACTCAAGTTCTGTTATGTTGGCAGAATCAATCTTAGAAAAATCAAAGGTGCCATCTAAGTTTTTAAAGTATAAACTAGTGATATTTTGCTCTTGTATTACGATATTTAGTTGTTGATAGAATTCATCAGGTAATTCATTAAATTGGTGAATTTTTTTCTTTTTTCCAGTAATTGTAATAGTACTAAAAGATTCTTCGATAAATACATTCACATATGAATTTTGTAAAAAATTATGGTCCTTTATACTAATTTCAGAATTTTCAACTTGTTTGTCTTTTTGAATCCTTTCGTTTTTAGGTTCCTTTTTTTCTAATGGTTTCTTTGTAGTATAAACTTCTTTTTCTTGCTTATTTTCAAACCTCTCAACTTGATTACTACAACCAGTTAAAGATATGGCTAGTGCTAAAAGGGTAGAATAAGCTTTATACTTTTTTTTCTTTTTCATAAGTATCCTCCTTTTTTGTCACTCTATTATACTTATTTTTTCACAATTTGCAAGTGATTCTGATAACTTACAGTAAAATAGAATAAATTTTCTTCGCAATCAGATTTGATATAATTAATATAA
>CAJUIY010000049.1 GCA_910586865.1 uncultured Bacilli bacterium | reverse complement strand
GATATTATCCGTATGTTTTAATAAAGGAAGTGTACATGATTTTAAGATATTTAAAAGATAAAACTTGTATTATCGTAACGCACAGGAAGAAGCTTACTGATATCTGTAATAAACATTATATTTTTGAAAATAGAGAAATGAAAGAAGTATAAACACTTCTTTTTTTGTAAGTTTTTTCCAATTGTAGGGTAAGTGTTTTTTATGGCGAACGTTTGTTGTATAATTATTTTAGGTGATGGAAGTGACAAATTATTATTTATGCATTGATTTAAAAACATTTTATGCTTCGGTAGAATGTGTAGAGCGAGGACTAGATCCTTTTGTAGTAGATTTAGTAGTAGCGGATCCTTCTCGAAGTAAAAATACCATTTGTTTGGCTATTAGCCCTAAGATGAAAAGTAGGGGGATTCAAAACAGGTGTCGTATGTCAGAAATTCCAAAAAGTGTAAAAACAATCATTGCCAAACCCAGAATGAAGAAATACATCGAGTATTCAGCAAGGATTTACAAAATTTACTTAAAGTATATTGATAAAAATGATATTCATGTCTATTCCATTGATGAGGCTTTTTTGGATGTTACCTCTTACTTAAGTCTTTATCAAAAAAATCCAATCGAAATGGCTAAAATGATTATCAAAGATATCTATCAAGAAACAGGGATTACAGCAACCGCAGGAATTGGTACTAATCTTTATTTGGCGAAAATTGCTTTAGATATGGTAGCCAAAAAAATTCCGAGTGGAGTTTTCTATTTAGATGAGAAAAGGTACCAAAAGTATTTAGGAAATTATACTCCTCTTCATGATTTTTGGCAAATTGGTAGAAAAATAGAAGCAAGACTTCATAGGCTTCACTTAAAAACAATGAATGATATTTCCTTATGTAATCCTAAATTATTATACAAAGAATTTGGAGTAGATGCAGAACTTTTAATGGATCATGCAAAGGGAGTTGAGTCTTGTACTATAAAGGACATTAAAAATTATAAGAAGAAATCACAGTCTCTTTCTAGTAGTCAAATTCTCTTTCGAGATTATTCTTATCAAGAAGCACGAAATGTTTTAATCGAAATGATAGATCACCTAACTCTTCAATTGGTATTTCAAAATCAATATACGGATTTGGTTAGTTTTTTTATTGGATATTCGAATGATCAAATAGAACCGCTAAAAGTATGCAAACGATTAGAAAAAGAAACGAATAATTATTCTGTGATTTTGAAACAATTATTAGAAGAATATGATTTTCGAATTACAGAGGATATACCCATTCGGAGGATTGGGGTTACTTATTGCCATGTTTTTGAAAGAAAATACGAACAATTGGACTTCTTTATGGAAGAGCAAGATTCTGATAAAAAGTTGCTAGATGTAGTGAACACGGTGAAAGCAAGGTATGGAAAGAATGCTTTATTAAGAGGAGTAAGTTATTTTTCTTCTTCTACACAAAGAAAAAGAAATCAGTTAATAGGAGGACACAATGCAGAATAGAGTGGATCACGCTAAACAATTTCTTCCTTTCGATGCTTTGAAAGGCTTTAATGAGGCGTTACGTAAAGCAGAAAAGGAAGAACAAGAGAAGTTAGATTTTTCTAAGTTTAAAGTAGGAGATAGTGTTTTTATTCAATACTATTATCAACTGGATTATATGGAGATAGTAGGAACCATTCAAAAAATAAGCGATGAAAAAAAACTTCTTTTCCTTACGAATACGAGAATATCTTTTTCTGATATTGTTGGTATCTATAAAGTGTAATATCTTCTGATTTTTATTGGATATATAAATTTGTTTTTTAAAGAAGTTTCTTTGTTTTATATTTTTCTAAGACATGATACAAATTCGTATTTAAGCACACTTTTACGATATCATAATCATTATTAATGATGGAATTATCTACTAAATAGCTTGACAGGATATTAGCACAGGGATAACGCAGTAAATAATTAACGAAACCAATATGACTATCATAGTCATAACTTGTTATGATTTTTACTTTTTTACTATCTAGATTATTTCTATCTATTTGTCCTGTTTCTTTATATTGTTTTTCCAAAAATAATTCATATTCAATAGCTTTTAGCATTTTTTCTTCAAAATACATTCTATTATTTTTTCTTGTTTGAACTAGCTCATGAAGCTCATTTCTACTATTTAGCCAAAGCTCTAATTTTTTTTCTATATAGAAGGAAAATACTTCACACAAAAAATGATATTGGTTTGGTGTGATTATAGGATTAGAATTTCTATCGATGAAATGTGCACATTCATGGACAATAACAAATAAATCAGAATCATTTCCTTGAAGATTAATAAAAGTTTGATTCTCTTTTGTATCCATAAAAGCTTTCTTTTTACTATGACTTATAACAATCTTTTTATCCTTTATTGCTTCCAGAATCATTTTATAATATAGGGTATTGTAAGATTTATAAAATAGAAGAGCCATTGCTAGAGGATTGATGATATCATTTGAATACTTCTTTTTTTTCGTATCATTTGATGCGAAATCTATCAGTTGATAAATGAAATCTTCTGTTAAAAATTTATGAAAGCGGGATTCTATTTTTATTTTCTCTATTAATATTTCTAATTCCTGTTTCATTATTTTTCTCCATTAATTATATTTAATATTATTTTATTTCTATTTATTTTTATCCAATATTTCTTAAGTAGTTATTGATACCATTTATTAGTATGTATCAGTAATAGATGAAATTTTTTCATTAGGTAGATAGTATCATAAAAAATTTAAAACGTCTAGTTTTCTATTACCTCGATACCACTATTTTTATTCTTAGAATATTTTTTAAAAAGTAGTTGACTTTTTTTATTTTTCTGCATATAATATACTGGTATACCGAGTTGGTATATTGGTATAGGAAGTGAAAAAATGAATAAAAAGGAAATGGTAATAGAAAAAGCAAGAGAACTATTTACCAAATATGGGTATAAAAAAGTTTCGATGGACGAAATAGCAAAAGAAGCGAATGTTACGAAAAAGACAATTTATACTTACTTTAAAGATAAGGACTCTATGTTTCAATATTTTATATTAGAAGAGTTGGAGAAAATGAAAGCCCCATTGGAAGAAAAAAAGAAAAAGAGTAACTCCTTCATAGAATTTGTATCAGAAAGTTTGTATTATGTTCTTACTTATCGTAAAAATAGTGCTTTAATATCCGCCATTGTAAAAGAGGGAAATCAAGAAAAAGAGGCAAAAGCAAGTGATTTTTTAAAGTTCTATGATACGGAGATTATTAACTATATCGAAGATAGTATTAAAGAAGAGATTGCTTCTGGTAATATTAAAAAGTGTGATTCTAGATTAACTGCGTTTATCATATATAAAGTATATATCGCAATTATGTTTGAATATGAAAGCGAACTAGATGAAGAAAAAGTAACCAAAGAAATCACTTCCATATTAAAAGATGGATTATTTAATTAGAGGGGGATATCTATGAAAGAATTCAAAGAAAAATATTTTAAATATGTAGTATTAGTAGCTGTTTTATTGATTCCATTTATGTATAGTTTCTTTTACTTAAAAGCATATTGGGATCCATATGGAGAAGGGAATATTGATAACTTACCTGTTGCTATTGTTAATAGTGATAAAGGAAATAAAGGAGATGTGCTTGTCCAAAGTATCAAAAATTCCAAAAAACTAAAAATAAGTGTCGTGTCAAAGGAAAAAGCAGAAGATGGTTTAGATAATAAGAACTATTATGCCGTCATTACCATACCAGATGACTTTACTTCTAGTATGGAAAGTGCTGCTACGAATAAGAAACGTCATGCAACCATTACTTATTCGCCAAACCAGAAATCAAACTATTTGGCAAGTCAAATTATCAATAGTGTGGTAACTGCAGTAGAAAAAAACTTAGATAATCAAGTCAATTCTGAAATTGTAAAAAGCTTATCTGAAAATGTGGAATCCGTTCCTGAAAACCTAGATACCATTAGTGATGGATTTTCCAAATTAAAAGACGGAACTTCGAAATTAGAAGATGGTTCGAAAGAATTATCGAGTGGTACTTCTACACTAAAAGGAGGAGCAGAAAGTTTAAAAAGTGGAATATCTAGTTTAGAAAGTGGAACTTCTGAATTAAAAAACGGAAGTGAAATGCTAAATAGTAAATACCAAGAATTCCATCAAGGAATAAAATCAGTAAAAGATGGAACCGATATGTTAAGAGGGGCAACTTCTTCCTTTGGTGAAGTAGGAAGTAAAATTGATAGCTTAACAACAGGAGTTAGTAGTTTAAAAACAGGTAGTGATCAACTTCATCTTGCCATGATACAAATCGAACAAATCTGTAATAATGTAAATGCATCTTCTACGGTAGTAGAGCAACAACTTTGTGGAGCATTATTTACTGGTGTTGATGGTAAAGGTGGATTAAATGCTGGAATTACTAGTTTAAATCAAGGATTAACTTACTTAGAATCACAAACGAATAATCTGAATTATTTAAAAGGACAAATTGGACAATTACAAAGTGGTATTACTTCCCTTGCAGGAGGGGTAGACACTTTATATAATGGCTCTTTACAAATCCAATATGGAATTCATAGTATTTATGAGGGAGCAAATAAATTACATAATGGAGCTTTATTATTATCAAATGGAGCAAGAACATTAAATGATGGAGCAACCAAATTGAATACGGGAGCTACTACTTTAACAAATGGTGTAACAACATTAAATAGTAGTGTGGCATCTGCAAAAGAGGAATTAGATCACAAAATAACAGCAACGAAAAAAGAAGTGAAAAAGGTAGAATCTTTAGCAGACTACAGCAAAGAGCCTGTCAAAGTGAAGACAAAAGAAGTAAACAAAGTATCTAGTTATGGTACGGCCTTTTCACCATTCTTTATCTCTATTGCCCTATGGGTAGGTTGCTTGATGATGTATATTGTACTATACTACGATAAAGAAGAAAGATTTGCTATCTTTGGGATGAAAAATAAAAATCTATTACAAAGAACATTAGCTTATCATGGACTAGTTACTATTTCTGCGATTGTTTTAGGAATTTTATTACAATTATTCTTAGACTTTGAAATTACGAATGTATTCTTATATTATATTGTGATTATTCTAACAGCAAATACTTTTATGGCAATCATCGAGTTTTTAATTATCAATTTAGGAGATGTAGGTAAGTTTATTGCTTTAATTTTACTTGTTTTACAACTAGCTGCCGCTGGTGGTACTTTCCCAATAGAAACCGTAACGAAGGGATTCCGTTTCTTAAATGATTTACTACCAATGAAATATACAATTAACATTATAAGAGAAGCATTAATTCGCATTGAGTCTGGATTATTAGTTCCAAATATGTTGATAGTAATAGGAATATTTATCGTATTCTTCGTAATAAATATAATAAATGATATTCGAAAAAATAAGAAGTTGGCCAAATAGTCAACTTTTTTTGTTGCACATTTTTAAAATATGATATACTAAAAGAGTAATAGAGTAGTGATTGGGTGGTAAAATGAAGAAAGTAATAAAAAAATATAAATATGTCTATCTCCTTCTTTTCCTTTTAATTGGAATCTCTTCTATCTATATTGATTATGAGGAGCTTTTAATTAATTATGGACATATCCAAAAACAAGAAGAAGTAAGTGTTCCTATCGAAGCAATTCCATCCTATAGTGATAAAGATTACATTGAAATAAATAACAATGTTCCCAAGTTTAGTGAAGAGGATTTCAAAAGAGATTCTTTTGAAAGTTATAGTGAATTAGATTTTCTAAATCGTTGTGGTGTTGCTTTTGCAAGAGTAGGATTGGATACCATGCCAAAAGAAAAACGAGGAAGTATTGGCATGATAAAACCATCCGGTTGGCATACGATAAAATACGATAGTGTGGATGGAAAGTATTTATATAACAGATGCCATTTGATTGGTTATCAGTTAACAGGTGAAAATGCCAATGAGAAAAATTTAATTACTTGTACTAGACAAATGAATACCGAAGGAATGCTAGAGTTTGAAAACCAAGTAGCAGAATATGTAAAAAGAACAAAAAATCATGTATTATATCGAGTAACACCAATATTTGGTGGAGACAATTTAGTAGCAACAGGAGTCCAAATAGAAGCACAATCGGTAGAAGATAGTGAAATTTCTTTTAACGTATTTGTCTATAATGTTCAAGATGGTATTACCATTAATTATAAAGATGGAACTAGTAGCTTAACTTAAAATAGAAGTTTTAAAAAATATATGGTATAATTTTTGATAGGAAAAGGAGAGAGAAAATGAAAATAAACGTATTCAATTCTTTTAATGAATCGAAGCAATTAAACCCTTTAAATAAAGATTATTTAAAAAAATATAGAATCTTATGATTATGCTAATGAGGTTGATTCAATACCAACTATTTCTATTGAAGATAATGGGGGGGGGAAACAAATTGCCACTTTAGAGATATGCTTACCGAATGAAAAAGCAGGAATGCAGATTGTTAGGATGAAAACCAAGGATAAAAATTTAGAAAAACAAAAAGAAGTTTTGAAAGAGTTTACTAACTATGTATGGGATGTTGCTAATATAAATCATCTTGTGTTAGCTATTAATGTATTTATAGAAGGGGCAGGTATAGATTATAGTGTATTAGAGCGTTTAGGATTCATAGGTAGAAATGGTGTAGGTTCTATATTATATACTTTATTAAATCCAAATTATATGGAGTTGGTAGAAACTTTCGCAAAAGATTCAGAAGCAATCAATAGTTTAAAGACAGGGGAAAGAGATATCAAACGACGATAGAAGTCTTATTTAGGAAAATAAAAGAGAATAAGATAGAAAAAACAGCTTAGCTGTTTTCTTTTTGAAGAAATATTCTTTTATTGTTAAGTAGTCTTTCATCATTTGGAGTGAATTCTAATGCTTTATCAATAAAGTATATGGCATAGTTATACTTTTCTAGATGGTAACAACTAATCGCTAGTAAATCAAAGACGGTATTATCCCAACTAAAGGGTTCATTAATATAAGTTTTTTGATGAGTATTGATTTGTAAAGCTTTTAGACAATACTTTTCTACTTCTTCATAATTTTCAAGGCTATATTCTAAAAGGGCTCTTTCCATATAAGGGTCTCTTAAATAGGGTGCTTCTTTTATTGCCATATCTAAATATTTTCTAGCCTCATCATATTGTTTTAATTCTTTGTAACACCTGCTGATAAAACGCATGGATGCACATCTTTCATCTTTCCAAGTAGCTGTTTTTAGGGAAATATGTTTCTTTAGGGTTTCTATGGCTTCTTTCCATTTTCCATAATACATATATTCTCTTCCTAAATAATGAGTATTTCGGTCATTTTCAGGTTCTTCTTTCACAGAAAGTTCTAATAATCCAAGGTAAGAGGATCTTGATTTGTTTTTATCTGGAAAGTGATTAAGAATTACTTTATCGGAAGTTACTATATTTTCTGGAGTTTCTTCCTCATATTTCAGAACTTCATGTATGGGATGAATCCAAGAGAAAGCCTTTCTACTATGAATTTTTTCATAATAAAAACTAACCTTTGGAATATTATTTTCTAAACTCCAATTATAAATATATCGGCAGCGGTTGCTATCTTTTTTCCATACTTTTTCTAATTCCTCTCTCCAACCTTTTTCAAATACTTCATCTAAATCGGTACAAACACATATATCCGTATCTTCGGGAACTAATTTTAATGCTTCATTTCTAGCAACGTCAAATCGCCAGGGATTAATTACTTTTGATTCAACATAGACATTCTGTTCTTTTAATTTTTTAACGGTATCATCATCAGAACCAGTATCTAATACTACAATTTTATCGGCTTCTTTCATAGATTCTATCCAACGGTTGACAAACTTTTCTTCATTTTTACATATGGCATAGACAACTACTTTATATTTATTCATAAAATCCAGTCCTTTCTTTTAATACTATGAAAAAAGATGTTATGGAATGCATAACATCTAAAATAATTACGAATTAAAATTAATGTAAAAATGGTAAGAGATAAAGAAGAAATCCAGTTATTACTCCTGTTAAATATAAAATAATTAAAATAACAAAGTTTTGTTTTTTATTGGAATTAATTTTAAAAAGAAGAAGAATTCCGATTCCGCTATTCGTAAGTAACCCAGAAATTAGAGAGGCAAAGTTAATGGCAGAGTTTAAGTATAATTCTGTAAGAATGATACTAGAAACACAGTTAGGAATGAGACCAATGAGACTTGTGATAAATGGTCCAAAGATGCTGTTTTTCATGAAAAGATTACTTAATTGTTCTTTTCCAAAGAATTCAAAGAAGGTATTTAGTATAAAAGCTACGATAATAATAAACGAAAAAATATGTAGAGTATGTTTTAGTGAGGATTTAAAAACACCATGATTACAATCGCAATGTTCATGATCACAGAATTCTTTAATATGCTCTTTTTTATTCTCTTTTCTTATAATAAAATCAATCAGAAATCCAACAATCATTGCTACCACAACTTTGATTGATAGGATGGTAATAATCAATGATATTTTTGCATGCTGAGAAATTAAAAGTGGTAACATTTCATCGGATGTTGATAGGTAAATGGCAATTAATGTTCCTAAGCTAATTACTCTAGTAGCATAAAAGTTAGTTGCCATAACAGAAAATCCACATTGTGGGATAATTCCTAAACAAGAACCAATGAATGGGCCTAATTTATCAGCTTTATGAATTATTTTTTTGTTTTTTTCATTTAATTTATGTTCAATTAGTTCTAAAACCAGAAATGTTAAATAAAGAAACGGTAATAGTTTTAGACCATCTATTATTGTATCAATTATTATTTCGCTCATAATTAGTATCTCCCTTTTTATTAAGATGATAAATAAATTTTATAAAATATCAAAACTAATATTTTTTTGTTGTGAATATGATATCATAAAAATTTATTATTTACAATTCTAGGTTTCTATTGTAGGCCGTTTTTTGATTTTTGCATACGATATAGCGAAAGGAGATATATTATGAATAATTGTTTTAATGACAATAATTGTGAAAATGGTAACAGACCACTTCCACCTCCAAGACCTATTCAAAGATTCTATTTTATTGGATCGACAGGGCCAACAGGACCAACGGGAGCAACAGGACCAGCAGGACCAGGTACAGGAGCAACGGGAGCAACGGGACCAACCGGAGCAACGGGAGCAACGGGACCAGCAGGAGCAACGGGACCAGCAGGAGCAACGGGACCAGCAGGAGCAACAGGACCAGCAGGAGCAACGGGACCAGCAGGAGCAACAGGAGCAGCAGGAGCAACAGGACCAGCAGGACCAGCAGGAGCAACAGGAGTAGCAGGAGCAATAGGACCATCAGGACCAGCAGGAGCAACGGGGCCAACAGGACCAGCAGGAGCAACAGGACCAGCAGGAGCAACAGGACCGGCAGGAGCAACAGGAGCAGCAGGAGCAACAGGACCAGCAGGAGCAACGGGACCAGCAGGAGCAACAGGACCAGCAGGAGCAACGGGACCAGCAGGAGCAACAGGAGCAGCAGGAGCAACAGGACCAGCAGGACCAGCAGGAGCAACAGGAGTAGCAGGAGCAATAGGACCATCAGGACCAGCAGGAGCAACGGGGCCAACAGGACCAACAGGAGTAACTGGACCAACAGGACCAACAGGAGTAACTGGACCAACAGGACCAACTGCAGGTTTAAATGCTTATGCTGGGAAATATAGTGATACTCCACAAACATTAAATTTAGGTATTGGAACATCTGAACCAATTCCACTTCCAACGGCGATGCCAAACTTAAATGCTACTTATACACCAGCTAATAGCATTACAGTTACAGAAGCAGGTACTTACGAAATAAATTATTTCAGTAATGTTTCAGTAGCTGTTGGTACCACTCTTACACAGGCAGTAAGAATTAATGGAACAAATATTCCAGATACAGTAACATCTAGAGTACTATCAGTAGGTGTTGGCTCAATTTATAGTGGTAGTGTTATTGTTACCTTAGCTGCAGGAGATGTAATTGATATGGTATTATCTGCATTACTAGCAGTTGGTGTTACCTTAGGTTCAGGAGTTAATGCAACTCTAAGTCTAAAAAAACTAAATTAATAATAAAAGCAAATAAAAACTCGGGAATATGATGATATCTCGAGTTTTTCTATTTCTATAAATTTTCTTTTTTTCTTTTTGCTAGGATAGGAATACCAATAAAACAAACACCAATAACTAAAATGATTCCTCCTACTATGTAAATAAGTGGCGGTATACCAAATTTCGTATTTGGCACAGGTACATTTGTTTTCACTACTTTATTATTTTCCATTGTAACGGTAATCGTTTTTTTCCCATCTACTGTGAAGTCAACACATTCATTATTAAGAGAATATCCTTCTGGTGCATTCGTTTCACACAAACTGTAATCTCCTTTTTTTAAGTAGATATATTTTACATTCTTGGTTGATGTCATTTTCACTACAATAGAGTTATCTGTTTTATCTTTAATAGTAAGGGTAGCTCCAGGTAAATTTTCTTTACTAGTCGCATCGATTTTACGAATCTTTACAATATTGTCTAGCGAAAAGGAGACCTTTGATGTTACTGTTGAGACATTTCCTAATAATATATCAGAAAATCGTTGTTGTTTTTTCTTATTAATTAGTTTTCCATTATCTGTTTTAGTAACTCTGTAGGTATATCCTGATGAAGTAACAAACATTCCAGTTATATTTATACTAATAGATGATAAATCCATATCTTTTATTTCTTCATTTAATGGAACAAATATTTTGAAAGTTCCTGCTAAATTATCTGTATTTGTAATCTTTTGATTATCATTGTCTATTAAATAGGCACCATAATTATTAGGATCATTTAGTTGTATAGAATAATGCATATAGTTTTCAGAATTACTACTTGGACTAGGAGTAATATCATCTGTTATTAAAGATTTCCCGTCCTCTGCAATTGTATAAGTAGCAGCATCACTAGAAATACTACTCATTGATGAACTTCCTCCGCCAGGATAGTTATTGGCAGTATCTACTAAAAGTATTATATAATTTAGGTAATTATATCCACTTACTTTTGCAGCATTACTAATTACTTGTCTAACTTCATTTGAATTCATTAGGGTAGTGGTTTCATTTATGTAAAAATCGCAAGCATTTATATTATAACCAGTATCAATACAGTAATTGGAAAATCTATCTTTGTGTTCATATAAATATAACCATAGGGCAATTTGTGTTATATATTCTTTGATAGAATTATCTGTAACTCCCCCATATTTATTAGTAGTAAAGACTGTATTGGTTGTATTTGTTTGGTTATATCCGTGTGCCAAAATATACAAAATTCCTCGATCGGTAAGTGTAGTAGGATTGTTATCAATTAATTCAAATTTCTCAGTAGTAGTTGGAAACTCTAAATTTTTCATCATACTATAAGCTATATTTTTATTATTGTTTGCACGAAAGTTTGTTTTTACATAAAAATTATTAAAGGAATTATATTTACTATCTCCACCAAGTGCATTTGAAATTAAATTTTGTTGGTTACTATAGCTTGCGGTAAAAGTACTTGTCGGAAGACCCGATGATTCCGCTTTAACAACATAACTATTATTAAATAGAAATAAAACAGTATATAGTATTAAGAAAATAGTCAAACTCTTTATTACTCCATTATATTTGATTTTAATCACTTTAGTTCACCTATCCTTTATGCTAAGTATAGTATATCACAAAAGTACAAAAAATAAATAATAATTACATTAAAAAATTGGTTTTATGAAAAAAAGATAGGGTGATTCAATTTAAATTTTAGTTGTAAGTATTATCTTTGTTATTATTCCTCTCATTATCTAGGAAATGACATAAAGAATAGAAAATATAAATTAGAATATTTTGAATATATAAACATATAAATTAATTGATAATAAAATAATTATCATGAAAGGCTAACTATTAAAAGTCAATAGTTTTTCTAAAAAATTTAAAATTGGAA